>DASTQG010000105.1:0-10513 GCA_035761885.1 Steroidobacteraceae bacterium
CGCGGGCCAGCGCGACGACCGCCCCGCGGCGCGGGCCGACCGGCGTGGGACCGCCCGCGACGCCCGCGTAGACACGATCGCCCGCGACCGCCGGCTGCGCCCAGCACCATCCGCCGAGCGCGCTGATCCATACGCGCCTGCCGGTGCGGCCGTCGTGCGCCAGGATGCTGGAGGTGTCCGAGGATCCGACGTAGACCGTGCCGTCAGCGACCGTCGGCACGGAGTCCACCCACGAGAAGAACAGGTACTGGCGCCACGCTTCCTGGCCGGTGGCGGCATCCGAGCCCGAGAGCTCGAACGCGCGGTTGCCGACGATGACCCGGTCGCCGGCGATGGCGGGTGCGGTGACGATCGCGCCGCGTGTGTCGCGCTGCCAGCGTGGCTTGCCGTCCGCGGCGTTCACCGAGTACAGCACGCCGTCGAAGCTGCCGAACAGGATCGCGTCCTGGTAGGCGACGGGGGAGGCGTACACCTTGCCTTTGGTGCTCGCACGCCATTCCTCGCGGCCCGTAGCGTCGGAGAGCGCGTACAGGTTGCCGTCGGCGCTGCCGACGTAGATGCGCCCGCCGAGCGCAAGCGCCGAGGAGCCGTAGCGGTCGAACACGGCGCGCGGTTCGCGGGCGCCGCGCGAATCGATCATCGCGCGCCAGGTTTCGCGCCCGCTGGCGGCATCGAGCTTGTAGAGCGTGCCGTCGTCTGAATTGACGTACAGGCTGCCGTTCGCGATCAGCGGGCGGGCACGCACCTTGCCGCCCGTTTTGAAGGACCACTTCGGCCGGCCGTTGCTCGCATCCAGCGCGACCACCGTGCCTGTGTCCGCCGCGACGACCAGGTGGCCGTTCTTCTCGTCGTGCGCGAGCCCTGCCCACACCGGGCCATCCGCGGCATAGGTCCACGCGACGCCGGGCTTCGGGCCGGTCCAGGGCTCGGCCTTGGGAATCGCCGGCGCTTCAGCCCTGCGGAAGCGCACCGGTATCTTCTGCGCCGGCGCGAAGACCTGCGGCAGCTCACCCTCGAGCGTGTTGCCGCGGCCGTTGACGGTGAGCGCCATCGGAATGGCCGCGAACTGCACGCGGTCACCTTCGAAAGTGACGCCGCCGATACCGAAATCCCAGCCGTGAATCGGGGGGAGCGTCACGTAGGCCACCGAGCGGCCCTCTTCCTCGGCAAAGCGGACGTACATTTCGGCGCGCTGCCCGTTGTATTCGAGATCCGTGCGCCACCAACCCACCAGATCCGCGAAGGTGACCGCCCGGGCGTTCGAGCAGCCGTAGGCTGCCCAGAGAACGATGGAGCAGCCGAGCGCCGAGACGAGACGCGTGAGCGGGCGCGAAGCGGGCATGGGGTTCTCCGTTGAGCCGCAGCGAGGCGCGCGCACTCTAGCAAGCCCGCCTCGCAGGCTGTCTCCGCGAGGATGGGCCGCCGCCTGCCCGGGACGAGGGGCCCCGCTGCGCCGACCAACGGTCGCGCTGCGCCGCGCATTGCGCGAACATGCGCACGTGGGAACAGGTACCGGACTTTGCAATATTGCGATTCTCCGGTGCCGCGCCTGCCGAGAATTGCAATATTGCAAAGTCCGGTACCTGACATGACAGTAGCCGCGATTCAGATGACCACCGGCGCGGACCGCGACGCCAACCTCGCGATCGCGAGCGACCTGCTGCGCGAGGCCGCGGCCGGCGGCGCGAGCGTCGCGGCCCTGCCCGAGAACTTCGCCTTCATGGGCGTGAAGGAAGCCGACAAGCAGGCGATCGCGGAAAGCGACGGTGCCGGGCCGATCCAGGATTTCCTCGCCGCCACCGCGCGCGAGCTGGGGCTGTGGATCGTGGGCGGCACGATTCCGCTGCGCACGGCGACGGCGGGGCGGGTCGCCGCGGCGTGCCTCGTGTACGGCGCGGACGGCGCGCGGCGCGCGCGCTACGACAAGATCCACCTGTTCGACGTGCGCGTCTCAGAGCGCGAGGAATATCGGGAATCGGCCACGGTGATGCCGGGCGGCACGCCGGTCGTGCTGGATACCCCGGTGGGAAGGCTGGGACTGGCCGTCTGTTACGATGTGCGCTTTCCGGAACTGTTTCGCCGTCTCGGCGCCGCGGGCGCCCAGTGGTTCTGCCTGCCCTCGGCGTTCACCGCGCCGACCGGGCGCGCGCACTGGGAAACGCTGCTACGGGCACGCGCCATCGAAAACCTGTGCTACATGGTGGCGCCCGCGCAGAGCGGCGTGCACGCCAATGGCCGTGAGACGTACGGCGACTCGATGATCGTCGACTACTGGGGCCGCGTGCTCGCGCGCCTGCCCCGGGGACGCGGCGTGATCAGCGCGCGGCTCGAGCCGGCGCGGCAGGAAGAGACGCGCCGCACGTTTCCGGCGCTCTCGCATCGCGTGTTGGAGGAATGAAGGACGCATGAACAACGCCGCTAATCCCCTTGCTCTCGCTCGCGAGGCGCTGCTCGCGCCCTCGGGCCTGGACGAATCGCGCCTCACCCGCGTCCTCGGCAGCGTGATGGGCCACCAGGTCGACGCCGCTGATCTGTACTTCCAGCTCTCGCGCGAGGAGTCGTGGTCCATCGAGGACGGCATCGTCAAGGACGGCAGCCACAGCATCGAACAGGGCGTGGGCGTGCGCGCGATGAGCGGCGAGAAGACGGGTTTCGCCTACTCGGACGAGATCGTGCTGCCCGCGCTGGAAGAGGCCTCGCGCGCGGCGCGCGCGATCGCCCGGCAGGGCGGCGAGCACTCGGTGCAGGCCTGGCAGCCGCGCACCGGCCATCGGCTGTACCTGCCGATCGATCCGCTCGCCACGATGAGCGATCCGGACAAGGTGAGCCTGCTGGAGCGGCTCGATGTCGAGACGCGCCGCATGGATCCGCGCATCACGCAGGTGATGGCCTCGATCAGCGCGCTGCACGAGGTGATCCTGGTCATGACCAGCGACGGCACCCTGGCGGGCGACGTGCGGCCGCTGGTGCGCATCAACGTGTCGGTGATCGCCGAGCAGAACGGGCGGCGCGAGCAGGGCTTCAGCGGCGGCGGCGGGCGGTTCGGCCTGGATGCGATCACGCTCGAGCGCGCGCTCGCGCACGCGCGCGAGGCGGTGCGCCAGGCGCTCGTGAACCTCGAAGCCGTGCCGGCGCCGGCCGGAACCATGACGGTGGTGCTCGGTCCGGGCTGGCCCGGCGTGCTGCTGCACGAGGCCATCGGGCACGGCCTGGAAGGTGACTTCAACCGCAAGGGCACGTCCGCGTTCACCGGCCGCATCGGTCAGCGCGTAGCCTCGGAGCTGTGCACCGTCGTGGACGACGGCACACTCGAAGGTCGCCGCGGTTCGTTGAACATCGATGACGAGGGCACGCCCACGCGTTGCACGACGCTCATCGAGAACGGCGTGCTGCGCGGCTACATCCAGGACAAGATGAACGCGCGCCTCATGGGCGTGGAACCGACCGGCAACGGCCGGCGCGAGTCGTTCGCGCACGTGGTGATGCCGCGCATGACGAACACCTACATGCTCGCCGGACCGCACGAGCCGGAAGAGATCGTGCGCTCGGTGAAGAAGGGCCTGTACGCGGTGAACTTCGGCGGCGGGCAGGTCGACATCACGTCGGGGAAGTTCGTGTTCTCGGCGAGCGAGGCCTACCTGATCGAGGACGGCAAGGTCACCACTCCGGTGAAGGGTGCGACGCTCATCGGCAACGGTCCCGACGTGCTGACGCGCGTGAGCATGGTGGGCAAGGACCTGGAGCTGGACGAGGGCATCGGCGTCTGCGGCAAGGAAGGGCAGAGCGTGCCCGTGGGCGTCGGTCAGCCCACGCTGCGCGTCGACGGACTCACTGTCGGCGGCACCGGTTGAGGTACCGCCGACAGCGATCGCTTCACATCGAGAGCTGCCAGTCGCCTTCGCCCTTGCGACAAGCGCGGCCATCCTGCGTGCGCGTCTTGCCGCCGACCGAGATCTGCAGCTGGTAGTTGCGGCAGCCGGCGTTCTTGCTCTTCGGCGCCGCTGGCGTCAGAACGTAGGTGACACCGGTGCGGCTGTTGACCCAGCGCACGGCCTGGCCGTCGCGCGCCAGCTCCAGCGTGTGGCCCATGCAGGCCCGATCGCCTTCGTCCATGTCCCTGCCGATTTCGCGACCGATCATTGCGCCCAGCACGGTGCCGACCACGATCGCCACGGTGCGTCCGCTGCCATCGCCGACCTGTGAGCCGATCGTGCCGCCGATGGCGGCGCCGACCACCGTGCCGATGGCCTCGCGGTTGCAGCGTCCCTCGATGATTCCGTAATCCTGTTCCCACTGCTTGCCGGTGTATCCGACGTAGTAGGGATCGTTCTTCTTGCGCCACCCGTGCGCCGGGGCGTGTGCCGGCGGATCGGCGAAGGCGCTCAGCGCGATGCCGAGGCCGGCGATCAGGAACAACGCGCGGCCGAGGGAGAAAAACGAAGTCTTGCGGTGCATGGGAAGAGCCCCCGATTAAGTTGAGAGGCGAATCTACACCGCAGGCTGGTATTTACGGCGTTTGCGCGGGCACCGGGATGCCGTACTTGTGACGCAGTGCACAGGTTCGCGATATCGCTCGCGGCGACGTCAACCGCGGAGGCCGTCGCAGCGCGTGGAGCCGGCCGCTTCGCGCACGAACTTCTTCGAGCTCATGAAGAGAAAGCTGCGCGTCGGTTCGGCGAGATCGCCGAACCAGATGAGCTTGCCGCGGAAGGCGCCGATGAAATAGCCCTCATCCCATTCCGGCTTGGGCATGAGGCGCGTGCGCGTGAGCTCATAGGGAAAGTCAGAGGTCTGGTAGAGGACCTCGAGCCCGCGCTCGCTGGCCGTCACGCGTGCGCAGCGCAGCTCCGCGTGATAGTACGTTCCGGCGTACTCGGGCCAGCGCTCGCGCGACGGAAATTCGACCTTGCCCGCGTAGCGCGTTCCCAGCTCGCGTGCCGCGAGCGTCTTCGCCATCACGCCCGCGCTCGCGAACTCGAAGTTCGTCATCACCGCGATGGCGAGACGGCGCGCCGGCACCAGCAAGAGCGCGGCGGCGTAGCCTGCGTCCGAGCCGTCGTGCCAGATCGCGCGCTCGGCGCCGATCGGCTCGTCGTACCAGCCGAGCCCGTAACGTTCCTGCGCGCGCGGGAACATCGATTCGAGCTCGGCGCAGGTGAGCGGCGCGTCGTCGCTCTCGCATGCGAGCAACCGCGCACCCCACGCTGCGAGCTCGGTGGCCGTGATGCACAGGCCGCCGGACGGCGAGTGGGCTCGATTGAACGGCAGCAGCGAGCTGCGCGCGGATTCCCCCGCACTGGACAGCACGTGCGCCGCCGCGAGTGCAGAGGGCGCGACGTCCTGGCAAGACAGGCGCGCACCGGGCGCACCGAAGGGCTGCAACGCGAGCTTCGCAACGCTCTGAGCGAACGGCTCGCCCGTGACGTTCTCGATCACCAGGCCCACAAGGCTGTAGTTCAGGTTCGCGTACGCGAAGTCGCCCCCCGGCGCTTTCTCGAATGCGAGGGTTGCGGGATCGTTGAAAGCCTCGCGCAGTGCGGATGCCGCACGGCCCGGGTCGAGCCAGTCGAGGCGCTCGAAATCCTTGAGGCCCGAACGATGCTGCAGAAGCTGGCGAGTGGTGAGGCCGCGTTCCCCGAGCATCGTGAACGCGGGCTCGCGCAGGTAGCGCGTGACCGGCGCGTCCAGGTCGAGTCGGCCGGCACGAGCCAGGCGCATGGCCGTCACGGCAACGACGGGCTTGGTGACGGAAGCGGCGTGGAAGAAAGTTGCCGTTGCACTCGGCGCGGCGCTTGCGGGAAGGGCACGGTCGCGAGCGCCTGATGCGATCGCGCCATCGCGGACTATGGCCCAGGTGATCGCGGGAACCCGCTGGTCGTCGAGCAGCTGGAGCACTGTCGGCGGCAACTCGGTCGTGCCCGGCTGCATCGCGCCCCTGAGAGTTGCACTCGGCTGCGTCGCGCCACTACCGGCTCCCAGTGTCGCGACGGCGGTGGCCAGCAGAAGCCCCGCGTAGGCGGACCGCTCGTTTACCCGCATGGACGTCCCCTGTTCCCCGGCGGCAATGCCGCGCCCGTCGCCATTGGAGGCCGGCCGCGACGCCCGGGTTTGAAGAAGCGGAACGTCGCGATGGCGATCTCTTCCCCGGCGGCAAGGTTTCCGCTTCCGAAAATGTGAATGTCCCCTTTAAGCTCTGGCGATGAAAACCTTCCTTGCAGCACTGCTCACCCTGGTGTCGGCGCCGTGCATGGCGGACGTGCGCGACGTGCAACGCGCCGCCAACGAGTACTACGAACAGAACGCGCGCGCGATCCTCGCGGAATTCGGTGCGTTGCTCTCGCTCCCCAATCACGCCGACGATCGCGCCGGCATGGAGCGCAATCTGCTCGCGCTGGAGCAGGCGCTGGCGAAGCGCGGCCTGAAGAGCAGGAGGCTCGAAGTGCCGGGCGCGGTGCCGTCCCTTTACGCGGAACTGCCGCGGGTGGAGGGGCGCCCCACGGTGTTGTGGTACGCGCATTACGACGGTCAGCCGGTCGGCTCGTCCGGATGGAACACCGAACCGTTCCAGCCCATGCTCGCGCGCGAGGGCAAGCTCGAGCGTCTCTCCGCAGCGCTCCCCGCAATGTCAGGTGTGCCGGACGATGCCTGGCGCATCCATGCCCGCTCGGCCAGCGACGACAAGGGCGCGATTGCGGCAATGCTGGCAGCGCTCGATGCGCTGCGCGCGGCGAAGATCCCGCTGTCGGTGAACCTCAAGATCTTTCTGGAAGGCGAGGAGGAGACAGGCTCCCCGAACCTGCCTGCGATCGTGCGCTCGCACGCGGAGCTGATCGCCGCGGACCTGCTGCTGTTCGCGGACGGCCCGCGCCACCAATCGGGGCGGCCGCAGGTCGTGCTCGGCGTGCGCGGTTCCCAGGGTGCAGAGCTCACTCTCTTCGGTCCCTCGCGCGCGCTGCACAGCGGCCACTACGGTAATTGGGCGCCCAACCCCGCGGCACGCCTCGCGGACGTGCTCGCCTCCGTCCGCGCGCCGGATGGACGCGTGAAGATCGAGGGCTACTACGACACCTTCGACCGTGAGCTCGCGCCTCGCGGCGTGGTACCGGACGAAGACCTGGAGAAGTTGCTGCTGCAGGAGCTCGGCCTCGGCGCGCGCGAGAACGCGCAGCTCGCTCTCGCATCGGCGGTCACCTGGCCGGCGATCAACGTCGTGGGCCTGCGCTCGGGAGACACGGGCGGCAGCGCGCGCAACGCGATCCCGGTCGATGCCGCCGCGAGCCTCGACTTTCGGCTGGTGCCGCGCCAGACACCGGCGAGCGTGCGCGAGGTGTTCGAGCGGCACCTGCGCTCGCTCGGGTATCGCGTGGTCGGCTCGCGGGAGCAGGCGCAGACCGCCCCTGACCGCGAGCGCGTCGCGCTGGTCACCTGGGGCCGGGCCGGTTATTCGGGAGCACGTTTCACGGACGATGCGCCGATGGTGCGCTCGCTCATCGACCTCATGCGCCAGGTGCACGGCGAGCGGCTGGTGGTGGCACCGATCCTCGGCGGGAGCCTGCCGCTCAGCATCTTCGCCGACAACGCACCCGTGAGCTCCGTGGTGGTGCTGCCGATCGCGAACTACGACAACAACCAGCATGCGCCGAACGAGAACGTGACCCTCGGCAGCTTGCGGTACGGCATCGCCACCTTCGCAGCCGCGTTCGCGGCTCTGCGTTGAGGCCAATAGCGTCGAACGCAGCGCAGCGGGGTATGGCCCCAGGGTGTGCCTCCCGTTCACAATCACCGCGCGGAAGGCGAGGAGAGCCGATTTGAGCGCAGGACGCGCGCCGCGCCGCCTGGCGCCCGCGGGCCGATACCACCGGCCTAGGGGCGTGCAGGCGGCTCTGGGCCGCCTGGAACCGGGCGCGGCTCGACTTGTCATATCGCAAAGTTGCTGTGATGGCCCTCCCAGCGCCTCGGTGGCCGCCGGAGGGAGAGTGGCCCGCGTGAAGTCATTCACGCCAGCCGAAAGGACCCGTGCGTAACTTGCGCGCACGCCACACAAGGAGCTCGAGGCATGCCCCCCGACACCGCGATGACCGGCACTTTCCAGGCGAAGCTTCCGACCGACCTGCTGTCGGCGATCCAGCGCAATGCGATCGAGGGGCCCGGCAAGGACTTTACGGTGGGTTCGATGAAGCCGTCGCTGATGGAGCGTTTCATCAGCCTGATGGGCCGCCGCAGGAAGCCTGTCCGCAAGAGCTGAGCCGGCAGGCCCTCCGCGGCTGCGGAGAGCGTTTTTTCCAGGCGCCGCGTGATGTTATGTCACGCGGCGCTTTCGTTTGGGGGCGCCCCCGGCGCGCGGCGCGTCGCAGCGCCGCAAGGCGCAGGCGTCAGGATCGCGGCACCGGCTGATTCCTTCGCCGTGCCCGTTTGTCTACCATCTGCCAATGAACCGCAAAGTGCGCCTGTCCAAGCCCGTCTACGAGCTGCTGCCGTACGCCTACGTGCTCGCGGGGCTGCTGGCGCTGGTGGGTGCCTTTTTCCTGGACAACACGCTGTGGGCCGACATCGTGCTCATTCTCGGCGTGCTGTGCCTGATCGGCGGCGTGGTGGTGCTGCTGCGGCGGCGCGATGCGCGCGCCAATCGCGCCGAGTACAAGGGCGGCGCCCTCGACGAGCAGAAGCTGCTTTAAAAGGGGACATTCACATTTTTCGGAAAAGGGGACAGTCCCCATTTCCGAAAAATGTGAATGTCCCCTTTAGCTGCCCCAGGCTTCTTCGCGCGCGGCCGTCGCCACTTCCGGCGGCTCGATGCCGCTGCGGCCCCTGAGGTGCGCGCGCTCGTCGATGTACATCAGCTCGTGCTTGCCGATGATCACGACGTCGCCGTCGTTGAGGTTGTGCTTTCGCACCCGCTTGGCCTTCACGAAGATGCCGTTGGTGCTGTTCAGGTCCTCGATCACGCAACTGTCCGCGGTCGTGACGATCTGGCAGTGATGGCGGCTCACGAACTTGCTGTCGATCTGCAGATCGTTGTCCGCGGTGCGACCGATGATCAGCCGGCCCGGACGCAGCGGGCGCTCCACCACGGCCTGGCCTTCCAGCGCCACCAGGATGCGCGCCACGGGCGGCACCGCGTCCGGAGTCGTGGCCCCGTGATCGACCACCGCCGGCGCGAGCGTACGGTGCGTGCGCGCGGAAAACTCCACCCACTGCAGCTCGTCGATCGCTGACTGCACGTGCTCGCTGGTGACGACGTCGCTGTCGAGGGCGTACGCGCCCATCATCGCCGTGTCGCACAGCGTGTTCACCAGGCGCGGCGTGCCGCCGGTATAGCGGTAGATGAGCGGGAAGGTGTCTTCCTCGAAGATCTGCCGGCCCTGCGAACCGGAGACTTCCAGCCGGTGCTGGATGTAGGCGCGCGTGTCGGGCTTGCTCAGCGGCGTGAGGTGAAAGCGCAGGCGGATGCGCTGCGCGAGCTGGATCAGGTCCGGTGAGTTGAGCTTGTCGTTGAGCTCGGGCTGGCCCGCCAGGATGATGCGCAGCACCTTGTCCTTGGTGGTCTCCACGCCCGAGAGCATGCGGATCTCCTCGAGCACCTTGTTGGAGAGGTTCTGCGCCTCGTCCACGATCAGCAGCACCTTGCGGTTGTTGGCGTACTGCTCGATCAGGAAGTTGTTGAGCGTGGACAGCACCTCGGCCTTCTTCATCTTGAAGGGCTCGAAGCCGAACTGCACCAGCACGCCCTGCAGGAACTCGATCGGCGAGACCTGCGTCTGGTTCACCTGGCAGACCACAACGTCCTTCTCCAGCTCGCGCAGGAAGGTCTCGATCAGCGTGGTCTTGCCCGAGCCGATCTCTCCGGTGATGACGACGAAGCCGTCGGTGAACCAGATGGTCGACTCCATGTACGCCTTGGCGCGCGCATGGTGCTTGCTCAGGTACAGGAACTGCGGGTCCGGGCTTAAGCGGAAGGGCAGCTCGTTGAGCTTGAAGAGGTCGAGATACATGACGGTGGAAGTTTAAGGGAATCCCGCAAGCAACGGGAAATGGCGTCTTTCAAGGCAGTTTTTTCAGGACCTGGCGTAAAAGCGCGTCACGGCGCGCCGCCGTGGCGGCGTTGAGCGTCCCATGACCGACCTTGCGGCCGGGCCGGGGTTCCTTCGCATAGTCGTGGAAATGCAGGTCCGGCAGGCGCAGCCATTGTTCGCGTGGTGGCAGCGAGCCGATGAAGTTCACCATCGCGGAGTGGCCGACGGCGGCGGTGCTGCCGAGCGGCCAGCCGAGGATCGCGCGCAGGTGGTTCTCGAACTGGCTGGTGACCGCACCCTCGATGGTCCAGTGTCCCGAGTTGTGCACCCGCGGCGCCATCTCGTTCGCGAGCAGCCTGCCGCCCACGACGAAGAACTCGATGGTGAGGATGCCGGCGTAGTCGAAGTGCCGCAGCACGCGCCGCAAGTATTGCTGCGCCTGGCGCTCCAGCGCCGGACGTGCGAACGGCGCCACCGTGTGACTGAGGATGCCGTTCGCG
>DASTQG010000106.1:0-7533 GCA_035761885.1 Steroidobacteraceae bacterium
GGCGCGGCGACCGCCGAGAATTCGACGCGGTTGTTGCGCGCGGCGATCGCATTCCATTCGCCCGCGGTCACCACCGCGCCGTTGGTCGGATAGATCTCGAGCGGCACGTCGCCGCCGACGCCCGTCGTTACCGACAACAGGCCTTGGGTCCGCTGCGGCACTCCGGCCACGAGATTTGCGAACCCGAGCGACTGCCGCTGCGCCGGCTTCAGCGCATCGTCGAAGGGATTGCCGATGAGGTCGCACTTGACCGCGGGCAATTCCGCCGGCGCGAGGGCGAACCCGTCATTCGCGTTGCCCGTGAGGCAGAAGCGGCCGGTGAACGACTCCACGCGCAACGTGCCGCGGAAAGCGCGATCCTGCAGCGCCGTGAGCATCTCGCGCAGGGCCTCCAGCCGTGAGCCCCCAAGCGGCACTTCACCGAACGGCACCAGCTCCAGGCGCTTGAAGGGCGAATCGGCGCGCGTGGCCGCGGCACCCTGCGCCACCGCATCCTCGCGCAGGCTCGTCTGCGCATCGCGCAGAGCGATCAGCTCGTTCTGGCGCTCGAGCGCCGCCTGCAATTGCTGGTTCGCATTCGCAAGGTTGTCGCGCTCGCGTGCCAGAGCGCCGTTTGAATCCAGGGCTCGCGAATAAAACACCGCCAGCACGATGCCCGGGATGACCGCGGCGATCATGGCGAGGATCCACCCATAGGGCGGCTTGCGCAGCGGTTGCTCCGGCGCCATCTGCAGCGCCGGCGTCTCATTCACGTAGTTGCGGATGTCGCCGACGACCCGGTCGGCGAACGTGTCGAAGCTCGCCACCACGAAACGGCGCAGCTCCGCGTCGTGATTGCGCAGCGCGGCTTCGAGCTGCGCATTCCAGTCGGCGGGCATCAGCCCGGCGACGGAGCGCGACGCATCCGGGCTGGCATCGCCGGTCGGCGTCGAGGCTTTCGCCGCTGCGTCGTTGGCAGCGATGAACGCGGGCGGCGTGTGGTCGCGCCGTTCGGGCAGCAGGTGCAGCTGGTACAGCACCTTGGAAACGTCCACCGGCTTCACGAGCTTGGGCAGTACACCGACCGCGCCGAGCGCGCGCGCCTGCCCCACGTACAGCTCACCTTCCTGCGAGGTGTACATCATGATGGGAATGGTCGCGGTGCGCGGATTGTTCTTGATCGCCTGCACCGCCTGGAAGCCGTCCATGCCCGGCATGAGGTGATCCATGAAGATCACGTCGGGCCGGTTCTGCACCAGGTAGTCGATGGCGGTTTCCGCGTTCTCGGCGGTGTCGACCTCGATGTTGTACTTCTGCAGCATCCGGCTCAGAACGACCCGGGCCGACTTGGAGTCATCGACGATCAACGCGCGCTTCAGGGCCACTTCGTCATCCCCATCCCACCGGGGTGAAAGTCTAGCGCGTCGGCGAGGGGCGTATCCACGCCATTGGAATATCCGCTTCGAGCCCGCCGTTCACCGAGCGCACCCGCGCCTCGAAGCGGCCTTCGCGCCTGAAGCCGAGCGCCTCGTACAGGCGAATGGCATGTGCATTGCTCTCGCGCGCCACCAGCTCGATGCGCACGACGTGCGAAAAGCGGGCCTCGACCTCGCGCTTCAGGCGCTCGAACAAGGCGCGACCGATGCCTCGACCCTGCGCCTGTGGGTGAACGGCGACAGTCAGGTCGCCCAGCACGTGCGCGAACGCCCGAATGCCACGGCTGTACGCATGGATCTCGCCCATTACGCCCTGCTCCGGGCTCTCGGCCAGCAGGCACACGCCGTCCTCGAGCGCATGCCGCAGGAAATGGCGTACGTAATCGATCGTGATCTCGTCCTGCTCACGGGCCAGGCCGCCCGGAAGGGCAGCCACGGCGCGATACAGCTCGAAGACGGCTTCCGCGTCCGCAAGGGTGGCGCTACGAAGCGTGTGGCTCGACATGGCGGGCGCCAGTTAGCCACAGAAGCGCCGGGAAGAACACCGCGTGACGTGCGTCACCCACCGGCGGTCAACCCGGGCCGACCCGATGCGTTCCTACGAGCAGATGGAGGTGGGACCGCCTTGG
Organism: Steroidobacteraceae bacterium; assembly: GCA_035761885.1. Classification (GTDB taxonomy): domain Bacteria; phylum Pseudomonadota; class Gammaproteobacteria; order Steroidobacterales; family Steroidobacteraceae; genus DASTQG01. The sequence goes on from DASTQG010000106.1 coordinate 2,045, forward strand.
TGCGGGAGCGTCCAATGTTGAGCCCTGTTGCACGCACTGTCGTCATCGCCGCCGCGAGCGCACTCCTGCTCGCCTCGCTGGCGCAGGCTGGCGGAAGCCCGCAGCGAACCCGTTCGGCCGATGCGTCCAGGTCGCTGGTGCGCACGGCCAAGGCCCGCCCGCTGCGCTCCGATCGCAGGCGAAACCCCACGCGCGAGCGCATCGATGCAGTGCCGGAACGCCCGACCAGCGTGGCCGAGGCCAACGCGGATCGTGCCGCGCGCCAGGTCAAGGCGAAGTGCGAGCGTCGCGAGCTCGATTGCAGCCGGGACAAGGACATCAAGACCGCCGAGGGCGAGGGTTAAAGAAACCCCGCCGCCGGTCGAAGAATTGCCCTGCGGGGCATACCAGGAAATGGCGCCCCTTCGCCACCTGGTAACGGCGCGGAGATGAAGATCCGCGCCGTTTTTGTTGGGCGCCCGAGTGGTGGCGCCTAGGACGCCAGCTCTTCCAGGTCCTCGGCGATCTCGTTCAGCCGCTCCACGATGTGGCGGCGCTGCTTTTCGCTCCACGTACCGTCGAGCTGCACCATCATGTCGATCAGCAGTTCGCGGTTGACTGCGAAGTCGCGGCGATAGTCCTCTGACCAGATGCTTTCCGGCTCCAGCATCAGCGCGCGGATGCGCTTTTCGGATTCCGCCGGGTCCTTAACTTCGAACAGCGCCGTCTTGAGCTCCGCACGCCACCGCTGGCGATTGTCGAGCCACTGGCATCCCGTCGGGCGCATGGCTCGGGCGCTACGCTCCACGATCGTCGTCTGTCCATCGTCGAGCGTCCCGCTCCAGCGACGCACCGATTTCTTCATGGTCTTGATGCGACGCTCGACCCGCTTTTCGAGCGGCGCCTCGCAATACTTCTCGCGGTCCTTCGCATCCTCCTCTTCATAGCTCTGCGCCAGCTCCTCGACCTGCTCGCGCGTGAGCGATCGCAACCAGGCGCTGCCCTCCGGCAGCGCTTCGCGCACCACGTCGAACCAGAACTCCTCCATCGTGCGTGCGGCCGCTTCCAGTTCCTCGCGCGTGGTCGGTTGTTCGGATTTTCGGGCGAGCTCGCGCAGGAATGCACTGTAACGGGTGAGCTGCGAGCTGCGGTGCCACGAGGTCATCTCGCGCACCGCGGCTTTCAGGTGATCCTCCTGCGGATCCGCCAGCGTGACGCGCTGACTGACGTAGAAGGGGATGATGAAATCGAGGCGGTTGTAGAGGAACTGCCCGGTGCAGGCGCCGAGCGCGAGCAAGGCCGCGGCGAGCAGCAGTGCCCAGGCCCGCGTTTGCTTATTGACAGCACGATCGCGGCTCATCGTTAATCGGTCCCGCATGCAATGGTCCTTTCGCTTCGTCCCGATTCTCCTCGCCGCCGCTGCCCTGCTGGCGTCGTCGGGGCGCAGCGTCGCGGTGAGCGAGATCCGCGTCGACATCGGCACGATCGACGGCGGCACGTGGCGAGCGCAGGGCGTGGTGGTGCGTCTGTCACTGGCGGACGCAGGCCCGGTCGCCGAAGTCTCTGCCAGTCGTATGACACTACCGGCGGGCCTCGGTTCGGTGGAACGCGTGACGCTCACCTGCCCCAACCCCATCGTCCGGGAGCCCGAGTTTCGTTGCAAGGGTGCGCGCGTGACCGGCCGCCTGGCATCGCTCGGGCAGCAGAGTTTCACCCTGGATGCCGGTTATCGCAGCGACAGCGGAACACTCGATTTCTCCGCCAGGGAATTGCGCGTGGCGGGCGGGAGTCTGGCGCTCGAGGGGCGATGGAATCCGCAAGGCTGGAGCGCCAAGGCGCGCGGTTCGGCCCTGGGCATCGCGGCCCTGACCAAGGTGGTGGAACCTTTTTTCAAACTGCCCGAAGGCTTCGCGGCGGACGGTCGCGCGAACATGGATGCCAGCGCGCGCGGCGGCCGGGGGATCGATCGGATCGAGCTGAGCGCCACGGTCGAAGAGTTCACGGCGAACAATGCTGAAGGCACGCTCGCGACCGACAAGCTCGGGTTCAAGCTGGAGGCCGCGCTCGAACCTCGCGGCGAGGACTGGTCGTTCGCGGCGGGCTTCGTATCGGCGCTCGGACAGGGATACAGCGAGCCGATCTTCGTGGATTTCGGGACCCATCCGCTCAATGCACGATTTCGAGGCACCTGGCGTGCGAACGGCGACCTGGGGCTCGACGAGGTGCATTTCGACCTCCGCGGCGTCGCACGCGGCGAAGCGAGCGCGGCCTTGAATCCCTCCACGCCGCCGCTCGTGCGCGAGCTGCGACTGCGCCTCGACGAGCTGACGTTCCCCGGTGCCTACGTCAGCCTGTTCCAGCCTTTCCTGCTTTCAGGCTCGCTGAAGGACCTGGAAACCTCGGGGCGAATGTCGGGAACCGTGGAAATGGCCGCCGGCGCGCCGGCCTCGATCGATCTGCGCTTCGATAACGTCACCGCCGAGGACAAGGCGGGCAAGATGGCCGTGCAGAAGTTGCGCGGACGCATGGCGTGGCACTCGAGCGAGGCGCGCAAGAAGCTCCCCGAGGGACAAGGAACACCCGAATCGGCGCTGCAATGGGATGGCGCGCGCATCTTCGGGCTCACAGGTGGACCCACGAGTATCCGCTTTGCGGCGTCGGGGTCTGATTTCACCGTGCTCGAACCCACGCTACTGCCGGTGTTCGACGGCGGCCTGGCCGTCAACAAACTGGAAGTGCGCAACTTCGGCACACCCGACCTGGCCTTGCGCTTCGACGCGGATCTTCGCCCGATCAGCATGCGCTTCGTGTCGGAAGCCTTTGGCTGGCCGACCTTCGGCGGCAAGATCGAGGGACGAATCCCCAACGTGACACTCGAGGAGCGCGTGCTGAAGTTCGGCGGCGACCTGGAAGCGCAGATCTTCGGCGGGCGCGTGGTGATCAGCGAGATGCAGATGCGAGACCCGCTGGGCACCTATCCGCGTTTGAGCACGCACATCACGCTGCGCAATCTCGATCTCGAAGCGGTGACCGGCACGTTCTCCTTCGGCACGATCACCGGCAGGCTCGACGGCGACATCCGCGACCTGGAGCTGTTCCGCTGGCAACCGATCCGTTTCGATGCGCGGTTGTCCACGCCGCCGGGCGACGAGTCGAAACATCTCATCAGCCAGCGCGCGGTGAATAACCTCTCCAACATCGGCGGCGGCGGTGGCGGCGTGGCGGCCGCGCTGCAGGGCGGGCTGCTGCGCTTCTTCGAGAATTTCCGCTACTCGCGCCTGGGCCTGTCGTGCCGGCTGGAGAACGAGATCTGCTACATGGACGGCGTCGAGCCGGCGAGCGGGACGTCGTATTACATCGTCAAGGGCAGCGGCGTGCCGCGCATCGACATCATCGGCAATGCGCACCGCGTGAACTGGAACCGGCTGGTCTCGCAGCTGCAGGCCATCCAGGCGTCCGGCGGGCCGGTGGTGGAGTAGCGGTTGCCCGCGGTGCTAGGCTTCAGTGAAAACCCTGTTCCCGGTGCCGCGATGAAACCCGTTCGTCCCTTCTTTCTTGCCGCACTCTTCGCGTTCGCCTTCGTGCAGATTGCGCCCGCCGCGGAAAAAGCGCAGAAGAGCCTGCGCGATATGATCGAGCGCGCACTCGTGGATCTCGAAACCATCGAGGACGCAATAAGTGCCATCGACAGCGGCCTGGCGCGCTCGGGTGGATCCACGGACACGATGCGTCCGGACATGTCGGCAGGCAGCGTGTATCGCGACATGAAGCGGGCTTCCGACAACGTCGCGGACATGGGCAACGACGTGCAGAGACTCGCCTCGAAGTGCTCTGACGACAAGAAACGCGCGGCCACGGAATTTCGCGCGACGACACGGCGCCTGCAGAACAGCGTGCGGCAGGTGTCGAGCGCGAGCAACGCTTCGTTCGCGCAGATGTCGACGAGCCGTGTGCGCACCGAAGTGAACGAGGTACGCCAGGGTTTTGGGACCCTCGGGGAGATCGAAGGCTGCGGCGATCGCGAGGACGATGACGAGGAATCCGGTGACGACGACAAGCCGAAGGAAGGATAGCGGCATGCAGCTCACGTGGCTGGCCGTCGCCATCGCTGCGACCGTCGCGTATCACCTGATCCTCAAGCTCACTCCCGCCGCCGCCAATCCCTATCTTTCGCTCGCTGTCACGTACGCGGTCGTGACGATCGTCTTCGTCGGCGTCTACGCGGCAATGCCCGCGGCCGCTCCGCTGCGCAGCTCGCTACAGCTGCTCAATTGGACCGCCATCGCGCTCGGCGTGTCGATCGTGTTTCTGGATCTCGGCTACCTGATGCTCTACCGGTCGGGCTTCGACGTGAGCCTCGGCCAGCTCGTGACGCAATCGGCCGCGGCGCTCCTGCTCGTGGTCGTGGGCGTGGCGGTGTTCCGCGAGAAACTCACGCTCGTGAATGTGGCCGGCATCGCACTCTGCGTGGTCGGGCTGTGGCTCATCAACCGCCGCTAGCGCATACTGTTCAATGTTCAGCGCGCATTCAGCGCGTTACGCAAGAATAGGCGCACAGAGGAGGCCGAAGGTCATGCGTCGTTTGTTCCCGATCCAGCTTGCGCTCGTGAGCGTGCTCATCGCCGCTTGCGTGACGATCAACGTGTACTTCCCCGCTGCGGCTGCCGAGAAAGCGGCCGACAAGATCATCGAGGACGTGTGGGGCAAGACCGAAGGCGAAGCGCCGAAGACACCGGCGCCGTCCACTGACAAGACTTCGCTGCACGTGCAACCCGAGGCGCAGCGCATGCTGTTCGCCGCGATCGGCACGGTGCTGGATTTCATGGTACAGCCCGCGCACGCGCAGGCCGACCTCGACGTCTCGACGCCGGAGATCCGCGCGATCATCGCGTCGATGGAAGGCAGGCACGGGCAGCTGGCGAAGTATTACTCCTCGGGCGCGATTGGCCTGACCGCCGACGGCATGGTCGACGTTCGCGATCAGAACGCGATCCCGCTGCCCGAGCGCACCGCCGCCCGCAAGCTCGTGACGGACGAGAACAAGGATCGCGCGGCGCTGTACTCCGAGATCGCCAAGGCGAACAACCATCCCGAATGGGAAGCGGAAATCCGCAGCACCTTCGCGCAACGCTGGATCGCCAAGGCCAGCGCCGGCTGGTGGTACAAGGACGGCGCGGGCGCCTGGAAACAGAAATAAAAGGGGACAGTCCCCTTTTCCACCGCTCCTCTGGAGCCTGAAAAGGGGACATTCACCTTTTCGGTGGAATCTCGAAGGGCGCGGCGGGAGTCGCGCCCTTTCGTCGTTGTGGCACTTCAGTTCGGCATACTCGCCTTCGTTTTCCGCGTAAGCACGATGCCGGAATGACGTCATTGAGCGTCCGCCGCGACCGCTTCGACAGATCGTTGCTGGCCCAGATGACGACCACGCGCTCCTCCGGGAAGTACAGGAGCTGTAGGGCAACCGCATCGCCTACACGCTCGACAACATGGGCAATCGCACGAAGGAAGAG
>DASTQG010000107.1:0-2909 GCA_035761885.1 Steroidobacteraceae bacterium
AGAGGCACGGCCTCCTCTTCACCGGAACCGTCAATCCCGACATCGGGCGCACCTGACGTGCGTTCCACCGCGACGATGCCTTCGAGCATGGTCACCTGCACGCGGGTACCGTCCACGCGCACATCGAAGGCCGTGCCCAGGGCGACGAGGCGCCGGTCGTGCGCTTCGACCACGAACGGCCGCACCGTATCGTGCGCCACCTCGAACAGCGCCTGACCGTGATCCAGTACTACGCGCCGTTCGGTTCGATCGAAAACCTCCCGCAGCTTCGTGTTCGTGTTCAACGTGACGCGCGAGCCGTCGGCGAGCGTCACCACCAGGCGTTCGCCGATCCGTGTCGCGTAGTCGCCGCGTTCGCTCGCGCCGAGCGAGCGCAGAGCCTGCGCGATCAGCGGCAGCCGTGAACCACCGTCGCTGAGGTCGAGCTGCACCCAGATTGCCGCGCCCACCGCGATCGCGGCCAGCGCCGCGGCGAGCGATGCCCATCGCGATCGTCGCGCGCGCCGGGTAAGCCGCAAGGCGGTTTCGTGCCGCAAGGCGAGGATCGCGGGATCTTCAACGGCGGTGCGTGCACGCGCATGCGCGCTGCGCACGGTTTCGAACGCGACGCGATGTTCAGGGCGCTCGCGCAACCAGCGGTCCAATGCCGCGCGATCGAGTGTCTGCCCGTCATCCTGCATTCGATCGAACCACGCGCAGGCAGCTTCGAGGATCTCGTCCCGGGCTGACGCGCTGCCCGACCGCGTGATGCTCATGGCTCGCCCTCCAGCGCCAGCGCGATGCGAGTCAGCGCCTTGGCGTAGTGCTTCTCTACCGCGCGCACCGAGATTCCCTGCAACCGTGCGATCTCCGCGTGCGTCAGCCCTTCATAGCAGCGCAGTATGAAAACATCCCGGGTACGCTCCGGGAGCAAGCGGATCGCCGCGGCGAGGCGCGCCAGCCCCTCTCTGGCGAGCAGCACTCTTTCCGGCGACGACGTCGAATCGGGCTCGTCACTCACCAGCGTCTGCGCGTCGGCGGCCATGCGCCGCCGGGTCTCGCCGCGTCGCCAGTGATCGGTCAATGTGTTGGACGCCGTGCGGAAGATGTACGCATCGGGATTGCGGATCGACTCCACGTCGCCCGATTCGGACAGGCGCAGGAAGACCTGCTGAACCAGGTCGTGCACTTCGCGCGAGCGCGTGCGCTTGCGGAAGTAGCGCACCAGCGGCGCGTAGTAGCGCCGCGCCACCTCGTCCAGGCGGGAGCGCTGCGGATTTTCCAGCGGCGTTGCGCGGTTCGACACGATGCGGCTCATACGCGGGGGTTCGACGATGACCCAGGATCGGGGCAGCCGCAAGACCCGATCGCCTTTCCGATTATTTTTCCCGGATCCGGTTCGGGGTCAGCGCTCTCGCGCGTCTTATTGAGACTGCATCGCCTGTACGGGCAGCAGCCTCGGCGTCAAGCGGCCCGCCGCTACTTATCCCGCCGGCGGATTCAGACTCAGTGGCTTGATCTCCTGCTGGCATCAGCGCGCATCGAGCATGCCCTGCGCCTTGGTCAGGACGAGAGAGGCGGTCCAGGCCCCGACCGCCAGCAGAACGATTCCGGCGCTCCAGATCAGAGCGAGCAGGACTGCGCCGAGCTGTTCCACGAGTCGGACCAGCCACTCGAACGCGGACTGCGCCTGCGGATGCGCTTCGAACCACGACTGTGCGAAGGGCGCGGCCGCGAGCCAGTCACCGCCGCCATCCAGCGCGTCGCCGGCCTGCAGCAGCACTGCATACACACCCCAGGTCAGCATCGTCCACAGGATCGCAGGCGGCCATGCCGGCGAACAGCCATCGATTGACGGTGCGCGCGGTCATTGTGTGCCCGCCTGCGCAGTGAGCACGCCGCCTCTGGTACGGTACAGTGAGTACAGCACCCCGCCGAGCAGCAGCCCGAGCGTTACCGACAGCGAGATCCACGCCGGCATCTTGCCGAACAGGTTCACCGCGAAGATCTTGGCGCCGATGAAGATCAGCACCACCGCCAGCGCGTACTTCAGGTACTTGAATCGGTGGATCAGCGCGGCAAGAGCGAAATACAGCGCGCGCAACCCGAGGATCGCGAAGATGTTCGAGGTGTACACGATGAACGGGTCCTGTGTGATCGCGAAGATCGCCGGCACCGAATCGACTGCGAAGATCAGGTCGACCACTTCGATCAGCACGAGAGCGAGGAACAACGGAGTCGCCCACCAGACCAGTGCTGCGCCGGGAGTCGTCGCAGGTGGCCCGCCGCGGGTCGCCGGCGCGGGCAGCCGAACCCAGAACCGGTTGCCGTGAGGCGCATCGGTCACGCGCAGGTGGCGCCTGAGAAACCGCAGCACGGGATTGTTGGCGATATCGAACTGCTGATGGATGAAGAGCAGCATCTTCACGCCGGTGATCACCAGGAACGCGCCGAACACGTACAGCACCCAGGCGAACTGCGTGACCAGCGCCGTGCCCAGCCCGATCATGATAGCGCGCAGCACGATCACGCCGAGAATGCCCCAGAACAGCACCCGGTGCTGGTACTGCAGCGGCACAGCGAAGAACGCGAAGATCATGGCGATGACGAAGACGTTGTCCATCGCCAGCGTCTTCTCGATCATGAACCCCGTCGCGTAGGCCATGCCGCTTTCGGGCCCGATGTACCACCAGACCCAGGCGCCGAAGGCCAGACCCATGCCGATGTAAGCGGCGGACAGCCCCAGGCTCTCCTTCACTTCGATAACGTGGTCGTCCCGGTGCAGCACTCCCAAGTCGAAGACCAGCAGGGCGAGCACGATGGCGAGAAACGCAAGCCACAGCCATACCGGCCTGCCGAGAAGGTCGGCGGCCAGCAGTGCGGGAAGGAACTCCATGCGGCGCGGCTCCGGTGCCTACGGGATGTGTGAA
>DASTQG010000108.1:0-4227 GCA_035761885.1 Steroidobacteraceae bacterium
AGGAAGCGCTTGAGCGAACGATGACCATCGTTCGCGATGCGAACTTACGGTGACCTCGCCGTGCTGGTGCTCGAACCTACTGGCACCCTCTTCGATCCGATCGCTGCGGCCTTCGAAGCCAAATGCCCCCACGACCCACCAACCGGCCGTGGCAGCTCGTGAGCGCCCGCGAGGTTGGCGGCGATCGTCTACAGGTAGTTGAACAGCGAAGCGTTCTGCATCAGCGCGTAGGACTTCTGCGCGGCTTCCAGGCTCGTCAGCTGCTGTTCGAGGCGGCTGAGCGCTTCAGCGTAGTCGAGGTCCTTGAGGTCGGAGATGAGCGTCTTGAGCTCGACCTCGAGGTCGGTGTTCACGGCGGTCTGCGTTTCGATCGCGGCGAGGCGACTGCCGACGCCCGAGCGAGTTTCCACCACGCGCGCTAGCACTTGGTCCATGTCGTGCACCACGCGGTTGAGCGAGTTGTGCAGTTCCGCGCGGCTCACTTCGCCCGACACGCCGCCTTCCAGCGCGTCGATGAAGTTCTGCACGGTGCGGAACATGGCCTGGTTCTGACTCGGCGCGGCCGTGTACGTGTCGCCCGCGGCGGGTGCACCGCTGAGCTGCACCTGCACGCCCGCGAAGGCGATGCTCTGGCCCGTGGTGTACGCGCCGCTCGTCACCAGCACATTTGCACTGTCGCGCACTTCGTACGCGGTCGCGCTCGTGAACGTGATCGTGTAGGTGTCGGCGTCGTACGCCGTGGGATCGGTGACGCTGTAGTCGCCGACGACGCCCGTGCCCGTGTTGCCTGCACCGGCATCGACCACGAACGTGCCGTTGCCGTTGCGGATGCGCATGAACAGCTCCGAGCCCGCGTCGCTGTCGGCGATGCGGCGGTCCGGTCCGATCTGCAGCTGGCGCACGCCGTCGTCGCCGTCGTACACGACACCGCCGGCCGACTGCGAGAACGGCCGCGTGCGGCTCGCGTAGCCCGAGAACAGGTACTGGCCGTTGCCGTCCTGCGCGTTGCCGAACTGCAGCAACGCCTCCAGGTGCTGGCGCGCTTCCTTCGCGATCGCCGCGCGGGTCTCGTTCGTCTGGCTGTCGTTGTTCGCCTGCAGGGCGAGCTCGCGCAGGCGATCCATCGAGTCGGCCACCTGCACCAGCACGCTTTCCTCGAGGCTGAGCCGGTTGCGGGCGAGCTGGCCGTTGCGGATGAGCTGCGCGTTCGATTCGAGCGAGCGGTTGAGCTCGAGCACGCGCGTCGCGGCCACCGGATCCTCGGCGGGGCGCGAGAAGCGCTCGCCGGTCGACACCTGCATCTGCGTGCGCGCGAGGCTCGACTGCGTCTGCCGCATGGCCTGCAGCCAGGCTTCACGGATCGATGTGGCGGTGACGCGATTCATGTGAGCCTCTAGCGGCGAACCACGGACATGAGGGTCTGGAACATCTCGTCGGCGACGGTGATCGTGTGCGCGGCAGCCTGGTAGGCCTGCTGCCAGCGCAGCATGTCGGCCGCTTCTTCGTCGAGGTTCACGCCGGAGGCTTCCAGCATCTGCTCGCGCGAGTACGACGCGATTGCCTCCTGCGCGTCGCGATTCAGCGTGGCCTGGCGCGCCTGCGCGCCCACGTTGCCCACCAGCGAGCCGAAGGCCTCGCCGATGCTCTGCGCGCCGCCTGACAGGATGCCCAGCGATTGCACGGCGCCGAGCTGCAGTGCGTTGCGGTTGTCGCCCACCCCACCGACGTTGCTTTGCATGGTGAACGTGTCGCCGACCGCGGGCACGCCCGTGATCTGCACGCGCCAGCCGTTGACATCGATGTTGCCGCCGCTCGTGTACGCGAACGATCCGGCGCCGTTGATGCTGTAGGTCGTCGCCGTCAGGAACTGGATCGTCACCGGTGTGAGCAGCTGCGCGTTGGCGGCATCGAGCACTTCGCCCGCCGCGATGCTGGCATTGCCGGTGTTGGCGGAGCTCGAAGCGGAGCGGATCGGCGCAGCGGCCGCGACCGCGCGCGGATCGGTCAGCGTCGAGCGCAGCGACGCAGCGGCATCGCGCGTCGGACGGATCAGGAACTGATCGCCCGCGACGGGTGCGCCGCTCACGACGATCGACAGGCCCTCGGCGCGCAACGGATCGCCGCTCGTGCCGGTGCCCGTCATCGTCACTGTCTGGCCGGTGCTGTTGCGCACGAGCGTGTAGGTTCCATTGAAACGCAGCGTGTATTCGTCGGCGGTGAGGCCGCCGAGATCGGAGATGCTCACCGCGAGCGCGCCGGTGCCGGTGTTGCCGGAGGCCGCCAGACCCTGCGGCGGCGACAGCGTGAAGATGTCGGCGCCGAGCACGCCCTGCAGCGTCATGCCTTCGCGATGCTGCGCGTTCACGCTCATCGCGAGCGCGGTGGCCACCTGGCCGAGCGAGTTGCGGGCCGGGTCCAGCAAGTCAGCGCGCACGTCGAGCATGCCGCCGAGCGAGCCGCCGGCGCGCATCGCATCCGTGATGATCTGGTTGCCGCCCACGCCGCGATACACGACGTCGATGCGCGTGGGATCGGCCGCGTTGTGCGCGGTATCCAGGCCGAGCGCCTGGTTGCGCAGCACCAGCGCCTGGCCGTTGCCGATGAAGACGTTCAGTGCGCCGTCCGGCTCTTCGAGCACCGTGATGTTGGTGAGCTTCGCGAGCTCGCCGAGCACCTGGTCGCGCTGGTCGAGCAGGTCGTTCGGCGGCTGGCCCACGCCCGCGCCGGCATTGAGGATGTCCTCGTTGAGCTTGGCGATCGCGGTGGCGTACTGATTGATGTCGCGGACCGTGGCGCCGATGCGCGCGTTCACGTCGTTGCCGATCGCATCCAGGCGCTGCGCGGTGGAGCGGAAGCGGTCGGCGATCGCCTGCGCCTGCCCCACCAGCAGCTGGCGCGCGGACAGCGAGGCCGGATCGTTCGCCACGTCCTGCCATGCATTGAAGAATCCAGACAGGCCGCTCGCGAGCCCCGTATTCGGATCGCCGAGGATGTTGTCCACCTGTTCGGCGTAGGTCGCATACGTGTCGAAACGCCCGAAGGACGCGTCGGCCGTGCGCGACTGGTTGATCGCGAACTGGTCGACGATGCGGCGAATGGTCGTGACGTCGACGCCGGTGCCGACGAAGCCGTACCCGAAACCCTCGGGGCGTCGGGCCACGAGCTCGACGCGCTGGCGGCTGTAGCCGGGCGTGTTGGCGTTCGCGACGTTGTTGCCGGTGGTGGTCAGCGCCCGCTGGAACGCCAGCAGACCTGACAGTCCGGTTCTCAGAATGTCGGGCATGGCGGCTACATCGGCTCGGTGGTTGAAATCTTGAGCGCGGCGAGTGCGCCACGCAGGGTGTCACCCGTGATCAATCCTTTGATCTTGCTGGAATAATCCGGGTCCGTGGCATATCCCGAGCGGCCCAGTGATTCAGCGAACCCCAGGGCGTCGGCGCCCTGCGCGAGCACCTCTCGGTAGCGCGGGTTGCTGCCGATCAGTTTGACGTAATCCGCGAAGCTCTCGGCGAGCGAGCCGTAGCTGCGAAAGCTCTCCTGCTTGCGCACCGGCACGCTGCCTTCGAACTCGAGCGTACGGCTGACAGCTTTCTCGCCGCCCCAGTTCGTGCCCGCCTTGATGCCGAACAGGTTGAAACTGCTCGCGCCGTCGGCCCGCGGAATCACGTGACGGCCCCAGCCCGTTTCGAGCGCAGCCTGGGCGACGAGACCGAGCGGGTGCACGCCGAGCGCCTGCGCCGCAGCGCGGGCGTGCGGAAGGATCTCGCGCACGAAATCGAGTGGGGTCGATGGTTTCCACTCGCGGGCCACGGGTTCCGCAGCCGCAGCTTGCGTTGATGCAGCCGGTTCGGTCGCCTCATCGTGAAGTGTCGGCCCCATGGGCTGCACTACATCGATCGCCATCGGTGGTTGTGGCACCGGCGTCGGAGCGATGGGCTGCAACGTGGGCGCAAGCGGATGCGCGTCGAGCGGGATCAGTTTCGGATCGCGCCGCGGTACTTCGTCGATGCGCGCCTTCGGATCCGCCTTCACCGGCGGCGAGAGCTGGCGGATCAGCAGTTCCGCGATGCCGAGGCCTTTGCCGCGGGACAGGTCCAGCGCCACCTGCTTGTCGAACATGCCCTGGTACAGCTCGCCCGCATCGCTGTCGAAGATTCCGCCGCCCAGGCTCGCTTCGCGCATCGACTTGAGCATCATCTCGACGAACAGCGACTCGAACTGCTTCGC
>DASTQG010000109.1:0-4163 GCA_035761885.1 Steroidobacteraceae bacterium
GCGGAGTCCGACGCGCTGGTCGACATGCTCGCGCAGTGGGGATTGCACCTGCGCCGCGTCCGCCTCGCGATGGGCCTGCTCACCGCGCTCAGCGTGGTGCTGCTGCTGGTGACGGGCGTGCTCATCTACCGCCAGTGGCAACGCGGCGCGAGCCAGACTTCGGAGCTCGAGGCACAGGTGCGCATGGGCGTCTCGGAGCTCGCGGCGCTCTCCAGCCACCTGCAGTACATCTCCGAGCGGGAGAAGCAGGCTCTGGCGCGCGAGTTGCACGATGCGCTCGGCGGGCTGCTGGTCGCCACGAAGATGGACGTCGCGTGGATCCGCAACCACCTCGACCACATCGACCCCGCGATCGACCAGCGCTTCACGCGCATCCAGAGCTCGCTCGACCAGGGAGTGGATTTCAAGCGCCGCGTCGTCGAGCAGCTGCGCCCGACGCTGCTCGACAACATGGGCCTGTTCGCCGCGCTGCGCTGGCAGTTCCAGGACACCTGCAGCCGCGCGAGCCTCAAGTGCAACGCCGACCTGCCCGAACAGGAGCTGGCACTCACGAGCGATGCCGCCATCGCGCTGTTCCGCGTCGCGCAGGAAGCGCTCACGAACATCCTCAAGCACGCGCGCGCCTCGGCCGCGTGGCTGCGGGTGGCGGTCGAGGGCGCGATGTTGCAGATGACGATCGCCGACAATGGCAGAGGCATGCCGGCGCAGGCTGCAGCAGCGGGAGGGCAGGGCCTCGCGGGCATTCGGCACCGCGTGACCGCTCTGGGCGGTACGCTCCTGATCAGGCCCTGGGATCACGCGGGCACGGAGCTGGTGATACGAGTTCCGATAGCGCGCGTGATCGCCTCGGCGCTCGACTCGACGGCGTTCAACGACGAAGCGAGCGTGCAGCCGCTGAACCGGCTCGCACCGCGAACATGAGAAAGTCCCCTTTTCCGGCGTGCGGCCGGAAAAGGGGAACGTTGCAAGGTGTCCGCGCTACAGGCGTGCGCGCGGCGGCACGGGCTCGGAGCCGTTCGAGAGGATCACCTCGACGCGCCGATTCAGCTGCCTGCCGCCGGCATCCGCGTTGGTACCCACCGGGAACTGCTCGCCATAGCCCTGCACGTCGATGCGGCTTTCGTCCACGCCGCGTGAGCGCAGGGCGCTGCGCACCGCTTCGGCGCGGCGGCGCGACAGCTCCTGGTTGTACTCGTCGGAGCCAACGCTGTCGGTGAAGCCCTCGATGAGGACCTGCCGCTCCGGATGTTCCTGGAGGAACTTGCCCAACATGTCCAGCTGACGACCGGCGCCGCTCTTGAGCTCGGCCTTGCCCGTGTCGAACAGCACGTCACCGAGCGTGACCACGATACCGCGGTCGGAACGCTGGGCCGCAATGTTCAACGCCTCCATCTCTTCCTCGAGCTGCGCGCGGCGCTGCTGCTCGATGGCGAGCTGCGAGCCGGCCGCCTGCGCCTGCGCCTGGGCCGACTGGGCGGCCGCCGTCGCTGCTTCCGCTTCGCGCGTGCGCGCTTCCAGGCGGATGCGTTCGCGCTCGGCTGACGACTGGGCGATCCGTTCCTCGGCGCTCTTGGTCTTGCCGAGCTCCACTGCCACCTTGGCGGTCTGAGTGGACAGATACGCGCGATGTGTGATCTCGGCGACGTCCTGGCGCTCCTTGAACGCAGTTTCCGCGGCGGTCAGCAATCGGGCCGATTCCTCGATCTCCTTGGCCGCGTAGCGTTGCGCGTTGGCATCGGCTTGCGCCGTGCGCACGTCCTGGCGCGCCTGCTCGAGCGCGGGGATGTTCTTGGGCGTCGAGGCGCAGCCTGCCGCGAGGGCAGTCAGCGCCGCGAGCGCCATGAATTTCATGTGCAGTTTCATGATGGCTACTCCCTAACGCTGCACCGGGCGCGATGCTTCTTCACGCAGCGCGCGCAGGCCGTCTTCCATCTCGGTCACGGCTTTCTGTGCCTTGGCCGACTCGGCCCGTGCTTCGGCGAGGCGCGCGTCGGCCGCGGACTGCTCTGCCAGCCGGGTCACTTCCGTGGCCGCCTTGCTGGTTTCCTCGTCCGCTGCCGCGTTCGCTTGCGCCAGCTTCTCGCGAGCCAGTGCCAGATCGCCGGACGCGTGCTCGGCAGCGCCCGCAGCCTCCGCGCGCTGCACCGCCTGCTCGGCCACTGCGAGCTTGTCCTTGGGGATCGGTGTCGAGGCGCATCCCGCTGCAAGCAGGAGCAGCGCCGGAAGGCTGAGACTTCGCATGACTACCTCCGTGTATCGCCACGCGTATCGCCGGCACGCGACGCGTCACGCCGCGCAAGGTCCGGGTCGCGATCCAGGTCCGTTTCCCAATCGTGGATCTGCCGTTCGGCCTCGTCCTTGCCGATGCCGTAGGCTTCGCGCAGCTTGCCCGCGAGAATGTCGCGCTGGCCGTTGATCACGTCGAGCTGATCGTCAGTGAGCTTGCCCCACTGCTTCTTCACGTGACCCTTGAATTGCATCCAATCGCCTTCGATGCGTTCCCAGTTCATTGTGCACTCCTTTGTACAGGCCTTTCCCTGAACATCTCATCTGCATTGGAGCAATCGGCGTGCCACGGGTAGGCGCGCGGCGCGGAAACGCAGAACGGCCGGGGCACTGTCGCAAAAAGGCGGCGCGCGCCGACTCTGCGCCCCGAGCGCGTGCCATTTGGTCGACGGTGAGGTGTAAGAAGTGCGGCGAAAGACCGGCGCCGCTTCAGCCGTCGGGCGCGGCACGCATGGCGCGGATGTCGCTCAGCACGGTGGGGATGCGTTCGAAGTCGCGCGCCTTGTCGAGGAAGTCGTGAGCGCCCAGGGCGAGCGCCTGGCGCCGGTACTCGGGCAGGTCGTAGTTGGTGAATATGATGGCGATGGGCCGGTTGCCGTTGAACTGCTTGAGCGAGCGCAGCACGCCGAACCCGGTGCCGCGCTCCAAATGCAGGTCGAGGATGATGACATCGATGTCTCCGCGGGTCAGCCGTTCCACGGCGGCGGATTCGCGATTCAAGGTGTCGACGTGCAGCACGCCCGGCACCTCTTTCAGGCACTCGCGCAGCCGCTCGGCGACGATCGGGGAATCCTCCACGACCAGCACGCGCAGAAAGTCCGTCGGTTGTTCGATGTCCCTGTTCATGTGACCGGCACGATCCGCCCGTCGCGGCACGCTGGCCGCGTGACCATCCGTCTCTGGCTCAATGGATCAGCTCGTTGCGCAAGGCGTACGAGGTCAGGTCCGCATTCGTCTGCAGGTTCATTTTCTCCAGAATGCGGCTGCGATAGGTGCTGACCGTCTTCACGGAAAGGCACAGCTCGTCGGCGATCTCGGACACCGCGCGGCCCGCGGCCAGCTTGGTGAACACCTGGAACTCGCGCTCCGACAGGCGCGTGTGCGGCGGCTTGTCGTTCGCCCCGTCGAGGTCACCCACGAGCAGCTCGGCGAGGGTCGCGCTCACGTAGCGCCGCCCCTGCAGCACCGCGCGCACGGCCTTGAGGAATTCCTCCGGCGAGCTGCCTTTTTCCACGAACCCGCTGGCCCCGGCGCGCAGCACGTTGAGCGCGTACTGGCGCTCCGGATAACCGCTCAGCACCAGCACGCGCGTGCGATCGTGCCCGGAGCGGATCTGCTGCAGGATGTCCAGTCCGCTGCGATCGGGCATGCCGATGTCCAGGATCACCAGATCCCAGTGCTCGGCGCGCAGGCGCTCGAGCGTCTCGCGCCCGGAGCTGGCCTCACCCACCGACGAAATGGCCCGGTCCTCGTCCAGGAACTGGCGCAGGCCGGCGCGCACGACCGCATGGTCATCAGCAATCAGAACGCGTGCCATAGATGAGGGTCCCGAGCCTTGCCTTAGTTCTGCTGGGCCCATGCAGTCTCCCTGGCATAGGCGTTGAGCTTGTTGTACAGCGTCTTGAGGCTGCAGCCAAGCACTTGCGCCGCGCGGCGCTTGTTTCCGTCGAAATGTTCGAGTGTGGCCACGATCAGGGAGCGCTCGGCCTCGTCCAGCCGTGACCCCAATGGCACGTGGATGCCCTGCGTGTGCTCGCCGTCGCCCACCTCGGCGCGCGACACCAGCACCGGAGCCAGGTCCAGCACCGCGTCGGCCATGATGAAGGCGCGCTCCACGGCGTTCTTGAGCTCGCGCACGTTGCCGGGCCAGTTGTGCT
>DASTQG010000110.1:0-5511 GCA_035761885.1 Steroidobacteraceae bacterium
TGCGCCCGGCACGAGGAACGCGGCCTGCCAGCCATAGTGGTACGCAAGCCATCCGACCGCGGGCGGAGCCACGATCGCGCCAAGCCCGACGCCGGCCATGATGAAACCCGAAGCAAGGCTCCGGTCCGCGCGCGGAAACCACTCCCCCACCGCCTTGAACGCCGCCGGAAGGTTTGCACCCTCGGTGAGGCCGAGCAGCGCACGTAGCGCGAGGAAACTCCCGAACCCGCGGCCCAGGGCATGCAGGATCGCGACGATGCTCCACCACAGTACTGCGAGCGACAACGCTCGCTTGGTACCGAGCCGGTCGATGAGCGGCCCGGTGAGCAGCTGGCCGACGGCGTAGGCGATGAGAAAGATGCCCGCGATGGCGCCGTATTCCGTGTTGCTGAAGCCGAATTCGGCTTTGAGCAGCGGCGCCGTGACCGACAGCGCCTGGCGATCGATGTAGCCGATCGCGGTTACGAGCGCGAGCAGTATCGCGACGAGCCAGCGCTTTTGCCGCCACCAGGGCGGATCGAGCGTTGCAGCGAGCGCGGCTTCGTTCATCGCGCCAGAGTGACACGGTGTCCGGAGCCCTCGCAATCAGCCGTCGCGCCGGTGGCCAATCCGCGCTTCGGCGTCGGGCGGCGCAGGCGCTTTACGCCGCATGGGCGCGCGCGCTCTAATCGACCGCATGAACGCGGCACTACAGAGCTTCCCGGTGCTCGACCGGGTGACCAGCCTGATCCACGGCGAACCCGTCGCTAACCGCGCGGGCTTCGACATCCCGGTGGTGAACCCCGCCGACGAGCGCACCATCAGCGTGCTGCGCGAGGCGGATGAAGCCGAGGTGAACGCGGCGGTGGAATCCGCGCGCCGTGCGTTCGACAGCGGCCCCTGGCCGCGCATGCACGTCGACGAGCGCAAGGACATTCTCTACGCGATCCGCGACAAGCTGCGCGCGCATGCGAACGAGCTCGCCTACCTCGAGACGCTCAACGCCGGTCTCACGGTGACGCAGGTGCGCGGGCACGTACAGCGCCTCGCGCGCAATTTCGAGTTCTTCGCTGAAGTCGCGAGCACCGCCGCGGGCGAGACGTACACGCAAGCGAAGGGCTACCTCACGTACATCACGCGCGAACCGAAGGGCGTGTGCGCGGCGATCGCTCCCTGGAACGCGCCGCTCGCCCTCGCCTCGATGCGTGTGGCGAGCTGCATCGCCTTCGGCAACACCTGCGTACTGAAGCCCTCCGAGTACACCCCGCTCTCCATGCGCCGCATGGTGGAAGTCTTCCACGAGGCAGGACTGCCGCCGGGTGTCGTGAACCTGGTGAACGGGCGCGGAGCGGTGACCGGCAACGCGCTCGTCCAGCATCCGGGCATCGACATGGTCGGCTTCACCGGCGGCACCGCCACGGGACGCGCGATCATGGCGACTGCAGGCCGCGCACTGAAACCCGTGGCGCTCGAGCTCGGCGGCAAGTCGGCCAACATCGTGTGCGAGAGCGCGGACCTCGAGGCGGCGCTCGACGGGTCGCTCCTGGGAATCTTCGCGAACAACGGCCAGCAGTGCCTGGCGGGCTCGCGCATCCTGGTGCAGAAATCCATTGCCGACGAGTTCATCGCGCGCTTCGTCGAGCGCGCCGCGCGCATCCGCATCGGCGATCCGATGCAGCCCACCACCGAGATCGGGCCGCTGGCCTTCGAGGGGCATCTGGAGCGCGTGCTTTCATACGTGCAGGTGGCGAAGGCGGATGGCGCAAAGCTTCTCACGGGCGGCGCACGCGCCCCCGGCTTCGAGCGCGGCTACTACATGCAGCCCACCGCGGTGCTTGCGCCCGCGAACACGGCGCGCGTATGCCGCGAAGAGATCTTCGGCCCGTTCGCCACGTTCCTGACCTTCGACACGCTCGAGGATGCGATCCGCATCGCCAACGATTCGCCCTTCGGGCTCGTGGCGTACGTGTGGTCGCAGGACCTCACCACGGTGATGCGCGTGAGCCGCGAAGTGCGCGCCGGCACCATCTGGGTGAACACCCCGATGATGCGTGAGCTGCGTGCGCCGTTCGGCGGCTACAAGGAATCGGGCATCGGCCGCGACGGCCCGCGCACCAGCCTCGATTTCTTCACCGAGCTCAAGGCGACCACGATTCCGATCGACCCGCTGAACATGCCCAAGCTCGGCGCCGGCCGCTGACGCTCAGCCGACAACGCAGCCTCAGCCGGCCGCGCTGAACATCATCCGCAAGGTGTTGCCGGCGACCGGCTTATCCAGCGCCAGCACGCTGTTGTACAAGCTGATGGTGGCGTTGCAGGCGGCACCAAAGTCCTGGCTCATCGCGGCGCGATCGCCGATCTGCGCGATGGTGTCGACAACGTCCTGGCCTTCGCGCGCGGCGATGCCCTGCAGAACTCCCTGCAACTCCTGCTGAGCCGCGGCCACGTCCGGCGGCTCGTTCTCCCGCGCACGGCCGCTCTCGATGAGCCGGGTGACCGATCCCTGCATCTGCTGTTCGTGACCGGTCATCGCCTTGCGCACTTCGTCCGACGGCGCCGGAGCACCGCCGAACATCCAGCCGTAGCACTGCTCGGCATCCACCGCGCCCAGTGTTTTCATCATCGCGACCGATTCGCGCACCATCCCGATGATCGCATCGTCCGAGGCGCGCGCGGCGTGGCGCAACATGAGCGGGGCCAGCATCGTGCGGCCCCACTCGCGCGAGTAGTCCTGCAGCTCGTTACGCGTGGCACCGCGCTCCACCATGGACACGATCCGGGTGCGAAACTGCGCGTACTCCGCCGGCATGTCGTCGGCCACCGCCTTGAAGAGCGGTTGGGATGCGATCTGCTCGTCGAACTCGCGCAGCAGCTGCTCGCGGTCGGGCTTGCCGCAGCCGAGCACGACGCTCGCGAGCATCGCGATCGCTATCGCCGTAGGGACCGACCGTCTCGCTTTCATGCCGTCTCACTCCTCTTGCGTTCCAGCAGGATCAACACCAGGCCGCACGCAACGATGATGCTCCCGCCCGCGAACATGCGCAGGGTCGGCGCATGCTGCCAGACGAACCAGTCGATCGCCACGCCCCACAGCAGTGCCGTGTACTCGAAGGGCGCGATCGTCGAGGCGGGCGCGTGACGAAACGCCTCTGTCACAAAATGCTGACCGAGCGCGCCGAATATCCCGACCGCCGCAAGCCACGGCCAGTGCTCGCGTTGCAGCGGCACCCAGTTCGGTGCGGCGAGCGCGCCCGCGAATACCGTGAGCAGCAACACGAACCAGAAGACCATGCTCGCGGTGGTGTCGGTGCGCGTGAGCACGCGCACGGATATCGCGGCCAGCGCGTAGCAGATGGCGGCAACGAACGCCGCCAGCGCACCGAGCGTGATCAGGCCTTCGCCGCTCGGCTTGAGCAGCACGATGACGCCCAGCATGCCGATGGCCACGAGCACCCAGCGCTTCGCGTCGACGTGCTCGCGCAGCAAAGGCACCGAGAGTGCGGTCACGAGCAGCGGGGCCGCGAGGAAAACCGCATAGGCGTCCGCCAGGCTCAGGGTCTTGAGCGAGTAGATGAACCCGGTGAGCATGACGATGGCGAGCAGGCCGCGGCCGAGATGCAGGCTCCAGCGCACCGGCTTGAGCTGGTGCAGTCGCCCCGAGACCAGGAGCGAGCCCAGCACGAACGGAATCGAAGCCGCGCCACGCATAGCGGCCACCTGCAGCGGTGGGTATTCGGTCGAGAACAGCTTGAGGAAAGCGTCCATCGCCGCGAAAAAGCCCACGGCCGCCAGCATGGCTGCGATCCCGCGCAGCGTCTGGTTGCGCATCGAAACGGCCTCGGAGAATCGGGCGTGGCTAGAAGCTCGGTTTCTGCAGCCCGATGAACGCGGCCGCAATCAGTCCGATCCAGATCGCCAGCACCCACGGCTTCGCGCGCGCAAGGCCGCTGGAGATGTCCGCTTCGATCTCGGCGCTGGAACCCTCGCGCATCAGCCTGCCGAAGGCCACGACGAATCGCTGCGACACGACCCGGATCATGAGGCCGAAGAATATCAGCAACGCGAAGATCTGCATCTTCACCGCCATCCACGGCGCCTGGATGTGGCCGTGCCCGGCGATGGAGCGCCAGGCATCGAAAGTCAGCCCCAGGATGATCGCCACGCGCAGGATCATGTCCGCCTTACGCAGTGCTTCGCCGAGACCTGTACCTTGGAGGTGATGAATTGCGAGCACGAGGGACAGCCAGGCGACGGCGAGGATCCACACGGCGCCGATGGCGATGGAACTGGTTTCAACGAGGCCGAGCTGAAAGCCGAGCGTGTAGCCGACCGGCAGGATCAGCACGAGGCACACGCGCGGAATCTGATCGATCCACAGCATGATCTTCAGGGCGGTGGCGCGCGTTTCGCGCGACAGGGAGGCGTCGGCGACGTAGCGGCTGCCATAGAACACGCCGATGTCTGCGCCGAGCCAGTAGACGAACAGGAGCAGGTGCAGGAGAAGGATCAGGTTGTATTCGGTCACCGCGCGTCCTCTCGCCGCATGGCGCCTCGTGCCGCGAGCACGTGCGAGCGCATCACCGAGGCGGCCCATTCGCCGTCACGCGCCTCCAGCGCGCGTACCAGTTCCAGGTGATGAGTCGCGCTGCGCAGCAGATCGTCCGGCGTGTATTTCTCGAACGTGCGCATGATGAGCGGCGCCTCGATGAGCGCGGTGAGCGTCTTGCTCAGGCGTGCACTGTCGGCCGCTTCCTGCAGCCGGCGATGGAACTGGCTGTTGAGGTCGCCGACGCGCTGCAGATAGCCCTCGGCGCGATGCGTGCACTCGGCATGCTGGCGTTCGGCGAGGTCACGCAGCTCGGCGATCTGCTCAGGCGTGGCGCGCAATGCTGCCCTCTGCGCCCCGTAAGCCTCGAGCATCGCGCGCAGCTCGAAGATTTCCTCGGAGTCGGCCTCGGACCACGTGGTCACCACCGCGCCCTGGTTCGGCGCGAAGTCCACCAGCCCTTCGGCATGCAGGCGCCTGAGCGCCTCGCGCACCGGCGTGCGGCTCACACCGGCCGCTTGCGCCACTTCCTGCTCGGTGATCCGGGCTGCCGCCGGATATCGGCCTTCGATGATGGCGTCGCGGACCGTGCGATACGCCTTCTCCACTGCTCTCACCACGAGACCCCCTGGTCGGCCGCCCATCCGTCGCGGCCGCTTCGTATTGTGCTGCTTGTATACCGGAACGCGCGGTCGTCGGACAGGGGTTGGCCAGCCCGGTTATGACAATCAAGGCATTGGCCGCATACGGGCCCGGCCAGCAGCCTGTCCGGACATTTGTGGCCTTGTGGATTGTATGGAATGATCGGCCGCCCTGCGCCGCGACAGGCGGCGACAGAAGCCACTTCTCAGCGACAGGACGATCCGATGCCGATTGCCCACATCAACGGTCACGACATGTATTACGAGGTGCACGGCTCCGGCGATCCGGTGCTGTGCATGGGTGGATGGGGAACGTACTGCCACGGAGGCACGGGACAGCTCGCC
>DASTQG010000111.1:0-5749 GCA_035761885.1 Steroidobacteraceae bacterium
GCGTTTACGGTTGCTTCGGCGAAACTTCCGAGCTCACCGGTGCGGAGCATCTCGCGGCGGCACGCGCCGTATCGCCCGAGATCCAGCAGAAATTCATGCGCACCTGGCAGGCATACCAGACCGACGTCATCGAGGCGCACAAGACATCCGACCTCTCCGACAGCCAGCCCACCAAGGGCAACATCGCCGGCGGCCTCACCACCATCGAGGAAAAGGCGTTTGGCAACCTGCAGAAGATCGGACGCAAGGTGAAGTTCATCGATGTGCTGGAGCCCGCCGAAGCCCCGGCCCGCGGTCCCGGCCTGTACTTCATGGACACCTCTTCCGCGGCCGCCGAGTGCTGCACGCTGCAGGCAGCCGCGGGCTACGCCGTGCACCTGTTTCCGACGGGCCAGGGCAACGTCATCGGCAATCCGATCATGCCGGTCATCAAGATCACCGGGAATCCGCGTACGGCGCGCGTCATGAGCGAGCACATCGACGTCGACGTGTCGGGGGTGGTGCGACGGGACATGACGATCGAGCAGGCGGGCGACGCCGTGATCGACATGGTCCGGCGTACAGCGAACGGGCGTCTCACGGCCGCCGAAGCGTTGGGTCATCGCGAGTTCGTGATGACCAAGCTGTACCGCAGCGCCTGACGCGGCATATGTCGAACACGGTCACGCTGTCGCTCGCGGAGGCCGAGCGCATCGTCGGTGCGGCGCTGATCGCGAACCGCACCAGCCAATGCAACGCGACTTCGACCGCGCGCGCGCTGGTGCACGCCGAAGTCGACGGCCAGGCGGGGCACGGGCTGTCGCGTGTGCCGTCGTATGCGGCACAGGCGCGCGTGGGGAAGGTCGACGGCCATGCGCAGCCACGCGCCGAGGAGGTCGGGCCGGCCGCGCTGCGCGTGGACGGCGCACTCGGCTTCGCCTATCCCGCGATCGATCTGGCATCGGGCCGCCTTCCCGAACTCGCTCGCCGCAACGCGATCGCGATCGCCGCGCTTCACCGCTCCCATCACTTCGGACAGGCGGGAGCGCATGCCGAGCGGCTCGCGCGCGAGGGCGTGCTCGCGGTCGCGATGTGCAATTCGCCGCGCGCGATGGCGTTCTGGGGCGGAAGCCGTCCCATGCTCGGCACCAATCCCATCGCCTTCGCCTGTCCGATGAGCGGGCGCGACCCGCTGGTGATCGACCTTGCGCTCTCGACTGTGGCACGCGGCAAGATCATGGCCGCGCAACGAGCGGGCACGCGCATACCCGAGGGCTGGGCGCTCGACAACCGGGGACAGCCGACGACCGATCCCGCCGCCGCTGTCGAGGGGTCGATGCTGCCGATCGGCGGCGCCAAGGGAGCCGCGCTCGCTCTGATGGTCGAGATCCTGAGCGCAGCCCTCACAGGAAGTCACTTCGGCTGGGAAGCGAGCTCGTTCCTCGATGACAAGGGAGCGCCGCCGGCGGTCGGCCAGATCCTGATTGCCATCGATCCGACCGCGCTGTCGGGCGGTGCTTTCGCCTCGCGCATGGAAAGTCTGATGCTCGCGATCGCCGAGGAACCGTCGGTGCGCTTGCCGGGCGAGCGCCGCTTGCAGCAGCGCGAACACGCGCGCCGTGCGGGGCTCGTGTGCGACGGCGCACTGTACGAGGACATTCTCAACCTCGGCTCAAACCAGCAATAGCAGCCCGATCGACAGCGCGGCGAGGAAGAGTGTCTCCCCCACCAGCAGCCACACTGCGCGCGGACCGAGCGATGCCATGTCCTTGAGCGAGGTCCGGATGCCGATCGCGGCGACGGCCGTGATGAGGCAGAACTGCGCGAGCTGCAGCAGCGCACTGCGCGGTGCCGCCGGCAGCGCGACGACGCTGTTGAGCACGATGAGACCTGCGAACACCACGAGAAACCAGGGCAGGAGCGCGGGACGGGACGTGCTGGTGGCGTCCCGTTGAGCGCCGCGCGATCGCAACAGCAGCGTAAGCACCAGCACCACGGGCAACAGAAACGCCACGCGCATGAGCTTGGTGAACGTTGCCGCATCGCCCGCAGGTGCGGAGATCGAATATCCGGCGGCGACCACCTGCGCCACGTCGTGAATCGTCGCGCCGATGAAGGTTCCGGCCTGGCGGTCGTCGAACTGCAGCAAGCCCACCAGCATGGGATAGAAAATCATCGCGCAGGTGGACAGGACGGTCACGCCGATCACGGCGAAACTCACGTCGCGCTCGGTGCGCTCGTGATTGGGCAGGACGGCATTGATCGCGAGCGCGGCCGACACGCCGCAGATCGCCACCGCTCCGCCGGTGAGCAGCCCGAACTCGCGACTCTGTCCAGCGAGCCGCGCGAACAGCACGCCCATGACGATCGTGCCCGCCACGCCGCACGCCACGAGCACGAGCGGTACGAGGCCGAGCGCATGGATGTCGGTGAACGTGATGCGCAGTCCCAGCAGCGCCACGCCCAGGCGCAGCACAGTCCGGGAAACGAATTCGATGCCGGCGTCGAGGCGCGGCGCCTCGCGCAGGAAGTTCAGCGCGAGACCGAGCAACACCGCGAACAGCATCGGTGGTCCGCCATAGTGCTCCGAGAGAAAGCCCGCCGCCGCGGCAATGGTCGCGCACAGCAGCAGTCCGGGCGCAACACCGCGCACGGCGTCGACGGACCGCGCGGCGACGCTCAACGGACCACGCCGGGGGACGACAGGTTGTTGGTCGGAGGGCGGCTGTACAGCGGCGCGAAGGCCGGCGTGGCACTCATCCTGCGATCTCCCCGCGGAGTTCCGAAGCGGTCCGCGGTGTCTGCTAGTCTACATCTCTCATGACACGCGCCGCCGTCCTGGCGATAGACCAGGGAACCACCAGCAGCCGCGCGCTCGTGTTCGATGCCGCGGGCGCGGTCGTGTGCCAGGCGCAGCACGAGTTGCCGCAACTCTACCCCGCCGAGGGCTGGGTCGAGCACGACCCCGAGGCGATCTGGTCCACGACCGTCGCTGTCGTGCGCGAAGCCCTGCAGGCAGCGCAGGTCGCCGGCCACGAAGTCACCGCGATCGGAATCACCAATCAGCGCGAAACCGCTCTGCTCTGGGAACGGCGCACGGGCGCGCCGATCTGCAACGCCATCGTCTGGCAGGACCGGCGCACCGCCGACCAATGCGCGCGCCTGGCGTCCGAAGGCGTCGAAAGCGAGGTGACCGCGCGCACCGGACTGCTGCTCGATCCGTATTTCTCGGCGACCAAGATCGCATGGATGCTCGATAACATCTCCGGTGCCCGCCGCCGCGCCGAGGCCGGCGATCTCGCGTTCGGCACCGTGGACACTTACCTGCTGTGGCGTCTGACCGGCGGCAAGGCGCACCTGACGGATGCCACGAACGCGAGCCGCACTCTGTTGTTCGACATTCATCGCGGCGCGTGGAGCGAAGAGCTCGCGCGACTGTTCCGCGTGCCGGCGGGATTGCTGCCCGAGGTGCGCGACTGCGCGGCGACGTTCGGTTCGACCGATCCGGCGCTCTTCGGTCGTGCCATTCCCATCCTCGGCGTGGCCGGCGACCAGCAGGCCGCAGCGATCGGTCAGCATTGCTTCTCGGCCGGTGAGATCAAGAGCACCTACGGGACCGGATGCTTCGTGCTCGTGAATACCGGCGAGCGCGTCGTGCAATCCCGCAATCGGCTGCTCTCGACCATCGCCTATCGAATGGGCGGGCGCACGACATACGCGCTGGAAGGCTCGATCTTCTCGGCAGGCTCTACGGTGCAGTGGCTGCGCGACGAGCTGCGCGTCATCACACATGCCGCGCAGACCGAATCCCTCGCGCGCAGTGCCGGTGCGTCCGGCGTCTACCTCGTGCCTGCGTTCACCGGCCTCGGGGCGCCGCACTGGGATCCGGATGCCCGCGGCGCGATCCTCGGTCTCACGCGCGGCAGCGGCATCGCGGCGCTGGCGCGCGCAGCGCTGGAATCGGTGTGCTACCAGACGCACGACCTGCTGGAAGCGATGCGTCGCGACGGCATCGAGCCGACGCGCCTGCGCGTGGACGGCGGGATGATCGCGAACGATTGGCTGATGCAGTGCCTGGCCGACATCGTGCACCTGCCCGTGGATCGGCCCCTCGTGGCGGAGACCACGGCTCTGGGCGCCGCCTACCTCGCCGGCCAGGGCACGGGCGTGTTCGGCTCGTTCGAGGAACTGGCGGCCCAGCCGCGCTCGCTCGAAACGCTGGAGCCGTCCATGCCCGCGGCTGAGCGCGATGCGCTGCTCGCGGGGTGGAACGCGGCCGTACGCCGCGTGTTGAGCGATCGCTAGCTCACACGCTGGCCGCGTAGAGCTGCAGCAGCTCGGTCCAGCCGTTGGGCGCGCCAACCTTGTCTGCCAGCTCCTGACCTCGCTCGCCGAATCGCTCGAGGTAGCGGTGCTCGAGCTCGACGCGAGTGCCACCCGCCTCGGCAATGAAGCGCAGCTCCACTTCCGTGATCACGTTCGGATCGAACTTGAAATCCGGATCGAGTTGCCACGCCAGCACCACGCGCTCCGGCGGCGCCCAGGTGAGCACCCTGCCCCACTCGCATTCGCTCCCGTCCTCGCACTTCTGGAACCAGCGGCCGCCGTCGCGCGGCTCGATGATCGCGTCCGTCAGCGGCGAGGCGCTGACCGAGTGCGAGCGCGGCCACCAGCGTCCGAAGCCCGCGGTGAAGACTTCAAAGGCGCGAGCGGGCGGCGCGTTGACGCGCACGCTTTTTCGCACCGGGGCGACGGTGAGAGTGCGTGACATGGGGGTCTTCCTTGGAGTGTGGGGAAGGATGCAGTCGCTTCATCTCCGCTTCGAACGCGCCGAGTGCCTCGTCCCAGAACTGATCGAGCCAGCGGCGCAACGCGCCCAGGCCGTGCGGATCGATGTAGTACACGCGCCGCGTGCCCTCGGCGCGATCGGCCACCAGGCCCGCCGCCTTGAGCACCTTCAGGTGCTGCGAGACGGCGGGGCGGCTCACCGGCATGCGGTCGGCGAGCTCGCCCACCGCGCGCGGACCCGAGCGCAACTGTTCGAACACCTGGCGGCGGGTGGGATCGGCGAGCGCCGCGAGCGCGGTATCGTAAGCCATGACTTACGGTAAACTATTGCTTACCGACATGCAAGCCGAGCGTCTCGTCCCTCGATTGACTTCACAGCGGCGGCGGCGCGAACATTCCAGCCAGAATTTCCCGCCAGGAAGCGACCCCGCCATGCCCAGGCTCAACGTCAACGGCAAGGATCTGGAGACCGACGTCGATCCCCAGACTCCTCTTCTATGGGCGCTGCGCGACACGCTGGGGCTGACCGGAACCAAGTTCGGGTGCGGAATGGCACTGTGCGGTGCCTGCACGGTGCACCTGGACGGCACGCCGGTGCGTTCCTGCGTGACGCCCGTGAGCGCTGTGGGCAAGCGGAAGGTCACGACGATCGAGGGCCTGTCTCCCGACGCGAGCCACCCGGTGCAGCGAGCCTGGATCGAGCTCGACGTGCCCCAGTGCGGCTACTGCCAGGCGGGCCAGATCATGTCAGCCGCGGCCCTGCTCGAGCAGAAGCCGAAGCCCACGGATGCCGACATCGACGCGGCAATGGCGGGCAACCTGTGCCGCTGCGGCACTTACCATCGCATCCGCGCCGCCATTCACCGCGCGGCGGAGATCAAGGCGGGGAAGTGACCACGGAGCACACAGAGACCGCAGAGAAGACGTAAGAGCAACGCATCGTATGAGCAAGAAAGGCTTCTCCCTCCTCCCCCCATCCTCT
>DASTQG010000112.1:0-3716 GCA_035761885.1 Steroidobacteraceae bacterium
GTGATCATGGCCGTTGCGCTGGAGGCATTCTGGGGCGGTGTGCAACAGGCCGACGAGCTGCAGCGCGAGCTGTCGGAGCGCGCCAAGGTCGGCGTTTCCATGGGTTCGACAGCGACCGTCGCTGCGCTGCGCCGGCTCGGCGCCAAGCGGATCGCGGTGCTGACACCGCACCAGCCGCGTGGCGATGAGCAGGTGCGCCACTATTTCGAGGACGCGGGCTTCGAAGTGAAGCGACTCATCGGCCTGAAGTGCGCATCGCCCGTCCTCATCGCGCACACGACTGCGCGGCAGATGATCGACGCGCTGAAGTCGCTCGACGGCGATGACATCGATGCGCTGGTGCAGGTAGGCACCAATCTCGCCGCGATCGAGGTGTGCACGCAGGCCGAGCGCTGGGTCGGCAAGCCGGTGCTCGCGATCAACGCCGTGACCTATTGGGACGCACTGCGTCGCTGCGGCGTCGAGGATCGCATCGCCGGGTACGGCTCAGTGCTGGAGCAGTTCTAGGGTGGAGACCGCATCGCGCGTCGTCATCGTCGGCGGCGGCCCCACCGGCATGAGCGCCGCCCTGTTCCTGAGCACGCGGGGCGTGCCGGTTACGGTCCTGGAGCGCAATACCGAGCCTTACTCCGAGCCGCGCGCGGCAACCTATCACCCGCCGACGCTCGAGCTGTTCGATCCTTCGGGCATCACGCGGCAGCTGCACGAGCGCGGCATCGTGGTGCGGCGCTGGCAGTTTCGCGGCCGCCGCGAAGGCCTGGTCGCGGAATTCGACCTGGGCGTGCTGGCGAGCGAGACGCGCTATCCGTACCGCCTGCAATGCGAGCAGCACAAGCTCGTGCAGATGCTCGAGGCGCAACTGGCCGGCTCGCCCCTCGTCGAGATCCATCGCGGGTGGGAGGTCGAGGACGTACAGCAGCACGATCGCTGCGTGACCCTGCACGTGCGCACCAGCACGCGCGAGCGGACACTGGAAGCCGCCTACGTCGTGGGCGCCGACGGCGGGCGCAGCGTGGTACGCAAGCGTTCGGGCATCGGCTTCGAAGGCTTCACGTATCCCGAACGTTTCCTGGTCATCACGACTTCGTTCGATTTCGAGACGCTCGGTTATTCGTACAGCAACTACACCTCCGATCCCGAGGAATGGTGCGCGAGCTTCAAGGTTCCGGGCGATGGTCCGCCGGGCCTGTGGCGCGTGGTGTTCCCCGCCGACCCGCAGGCCGCCGAGGCGGAGCTGCTCGATTTCGGCGCGGCACAGGAGCGACTGCAGCGTTTCATCGCGCAGCCACGGCCCTACCGCATCGTGCACACGAATCTCTACGCGGTGCACCAGCGAGTGGCGACGCGCTACCGCATGGGCCGTGTGCTGCTGGCGGGCGATGCCGCGCACGTGAACAACCCGCTCGGCGGCATGGGCATGAACTTCGGCGTGCACGATGCGGCGAGCCTCGCGGAAAAGCTCGCGCGCGTGTTGCGCGGCGACGCGCGCGAGGAGCTGCTCGATCAATACGATCGCCAGCGACGGCGTGTCGCCGAGGATTACCTGCAGACCATGACCATCCAGAACAAGCAGACGCTCGAGGAGCGCGATCCGGGCAAGCGGGCCGAGCGCATCGCGCTCATGCGCCGCACCGCCGCCGACCCGCAGCTCGCGCGCGCCTATCTCCTGAAGACATCGATGATCGAAGCGTTCCGTGCGGCCGCGGCCATAGCGTGAGGAATAGAGGATGCGCCTGATCAAGAGAATCGCCTGGGGCCTGCTCGCGCTGCTGATCGTGATAGCACTCGTAGTAGTGGACTTCCTGCGGCACGGCGGCCAGTTCAGGAGTCTCGAGCCCCACTTCGCCGGCACTTGTGAAAGCGTGCCGCTCAGCGTGAGCGCGGAGGACATCCAGATCGATCGCTCGGGGAACATCGCCTACCTGTCCGCCCTCGACCGCCGCGGCCAGGTGGAGGGCAAGGACGTGCGCGGCACGATCCTGCGCATCGACCTGAACGCGCGGCCGCTCGCGGCGACGCCGGCGCTGGTCGCCGATCCGCCCGATTTCCGGCCCCACGGCATGAGCCTGTACATCGCACCCGACGGCGCGCAACGCCTGTTCGTCATCAGTCATCCGCCGGCACAGCCGCACGTCGTCGAGATCTTCGATCGCAACGCGGAGGGTCTCTTTGCGCACGTGCAGACGCTGCGCAGTCCGCTGCTGGTCAAGCCGAACGCGCTCGCGGCGGTGAGCCCGACCCAGTTCTATGTGGCGAACGATTCCGGAGCGCGGTCGCGCATGGAGCGCGTCGGCGAGATGCTCTTCAGGCGCAAGCTCGCGACCCTCGTGTATTTCGACGGCGGACGCACCGCCAACGTCGGGCCGACGATCGCTTCCGGCACGGGCATGGCGATGAGCGCCGACGGGCGCGACGTGTACGTGAGCGAGTCGAACAAGCACCGGGTCCTGGTGTTCGCGCGGGGCCTGGCGACCGGCGAGCTGCGGCTGAAAGAGGAAATCGACGTCGGCAGTCACGCCGACAATCTCAATGTGGCGGCCGATGGGGCAATCTGGGTGACCTCGCACCCCAAGGTGATGGCGCTCGCGCGGCAGTTCGGCGACGCGAGCAAGGTCTCGCCGACGCAGATCGTGCGCGTGGATCCCGACCCCGCGACGGACGAGCGCGTGCGCGAGATCTACCTCGACCTGGGCGAGGAAATGTCGGCGGGCAGCGTCGCGGCGACGTACACGGATGCGCAGGGCGATGCGATGCTGGTGGGTTCTATCACCGCACGCAAGGTGCTCGCTTGCCGGCTGCCCGCAGCGGGCGCCACGTAGGTCCCGCCGCCGCGAACCGCGCTAACGGTAACGCGACAGGATCTTCTGCAGGCTCTTGGAGCCCGGCGTGAGCTTCTCGTAGGGAACCTGGTTCAGCGGCAGCGCGACGGTATCGCTGGCATCGTGGAACTCGCTCTGCGTGGGTTCCACGTAGAGCAGGCCGGTCAGGAACTCCTTTTCCTTCATCTTGTGCTGCAGGTACGCGTACGCCTCGGAACGGTCGGTCGGATCGTAGTTGCCGTCGATCTTGCGCAGGCGGATCTGGCTGCCGTCGTGCAGCGTCACCGGCAGCACGTCGCCTTCGGCGTACTCCGCGCGGATCTCTTTCTGGAAGGGCACGAAGTCGGCGTGCACCGCCTCGACGTAGTGGTCGCGCGTGAACTGGTAGCTCTTGGTCGAGCCCTCGTGATCGTTGAACGTCACGCACGGCGAGAGTACGTCGATGAGCGCGAAGCCCTTGTGGCGGATCGCTCCCTGGATCAGCGGCACGAGCTGCGCCTTGTCGCCGGAGAAGCTGCGCGCGACGTAGGTGGCCCCGAGCGTGAGCGCCGTCAGCACCGGATCGATCGGCTGCTGCGTGTTCGCTTCGCCCTTCTTCGCTTTGGACCCCACGTCCGCCGAGGCCGAGAACTGGCCCTTGGTGAGCCCATACACGCCGTTGTTCTCGATCAGGTAGAGCATGTTCACGTTGCGGCGGATCGCATGGCAGAACTGGCCCATCCCGATCGACAGCGTGTCACCGTCGCCCGAGATACCGATGTAGTGCAGATTGCGGTTGGCGGCGTTCGCACCGGTCGCGATCGAGGGCATGCGGCCGTGCACTGAGTTGAAGCCGTGACCGCCGCTCACGAAGTAGGCGGTGGTCTTGGAAGAGCAGCCGATACCGGAAAGCTTCAC
>DASTQG010000113.1:0-2084 GCA_035761885.1 Steroidobacteraceae bacterium
ATGGTGGACGACCTGGTGACGCGGGGGGTTTCTGAGCCGTACCGCATGTTCACGAGCCGAGCTGAGTACCGCCTGATGCTGCGCGAGGACAACGCTGATGTGCGGCTGACCGAGGCCGGTCGCAAGCTTGGGCTTGTCGAGGACAACCGCTGGGAGGCGTTCAGCCGCAAGCGTGATGCTATTGAACGCGAGACGGAGCGCGTGCGCTCAACGTATGTAAGCACTGGCTTCCAGCAAAGACACTCAATAGCTGAGCTTCTAAGGCGCCCAGAGGTGACGTACGAGAGCTTGGGAATGACCGGTAGCGACATCGATCCGTCGGTGGCATATCAAGTCGAAACCGGCATCAAGTACGAGGGCTACGTCCAGCGACAGCGTGAGGAGGTGAGGCGAAGGAGCGATTACGAGGACCTGCGTCTACCCCAGGACATCGACTACCGGCAGGTGCGCGGCCTTTCCGTGGAGGTTCAGCAGAAGCTTATGCGTCATCGCCCGGAAACGATTGGCCAGGCGACGCGTATTTCGGGCATCACGCCCGCCGCGATCTCGCTGCTGCTGGTGCACTTGAAAAGGGGTTTCCCACAACAGCAGAAGACGGCATGACGCCGCACGCCGCGCTCGAGCGCGGACTCGGCGAACTCACGCTGCCGCTGCCCGAGAGTACGCGCCTTCGGCTTCTGCAATATGTTGCCCTGCTCGCAAAATGGAACCGCACGTACAACCTGACTGCTGTCCGTACGCAGGAAGAAATGGTGAGCCTTCACTTGCTCGATTCGCTCGCGATCCTGCCGCATCTGCCCGTGCCCCGAGGCGACCCCGCACTTGCCGATGCGGGCTCCGGGGCCGGCCTGCCGGGAATCCCGCTTGCGCTCGCCCGTCCGCACTGGCGCGTGACATTAGTCGAGTCGAGCGCCAAGAAGGCGGCGTTCCTGCGCCAGGCGACGATCGAGCTTGGCATGAAGAACGTCGCCGTACAGGAGGCGCGAGTGGAGCAATGGCATCCGGGGCGGCGCTTTGCCGTGGTCGTCTCGCGCGCCTTTGCCGGACTCGCACCGTTCATCGCCGCCTGCCGCCATCTAGTCGCTCCCTACGGCGTGCTCGCAGCGATGAAAGGCCGCGATCCGAGCGCGGAGCTCGCGGGCCTGCCTCCGGGCTGCGGCTGCGAGGCGCCGCTCCGCTTGAGCGTTCCCCTGCTCGATGCCCAGCGCCACCTCGTGCTATGTCGCCCGGAAAACCGCGCGTGACGCGCGTGATCGCGGTGGTCAACCAGAAAGGGGGCGTCGGCAAGACGACGACCAGCGTCAATCTCGCCGCCGCGCTTGCCGGCGCGGGCAGGCGCGTACTGCTCGTCGATCTCGATCCGCAAGGAAACGCCACGATGGGAAGCGGCGTGGACAAGCGCACCACCACGCGCACCATCTATCACGTGCTGCTCGGGCTGGGCGAGCTCGCCACGATCCGCACGCGTGCCGAGCAGGGCGGCTACGACCTCGTTCCCGCCAACCGCGAGCTTGCAGGGGCGGAGGTCGAGCTGGTGGACCTGCCGGGGCGCGAAACGCGCCTGAAGGCCGCCCTCGACCGGGTGCTGGAAGAGTACGACTTCATCCTCATCGACTGCCCGCCGTCGCTCAGCCTGCTCACGGTCAACGCGCTGGTCGCGGCGCAACGCGTGCTGATCCCGATGCAGTGCGAGTACTACGCGCTCGAGGGCCTGTCGGACCTCGTTGGCACGATCAAGCGCGTGCGCGCCCACCTCAATCCGGCGCTCGACATCGCCGGCCTGCTGCGCACCATGTATGACCCGAGGAACACGCTGTCGCAGCAGGTCTCGCAGCAGCTCGAGGCGCATTTCGGCGACAAGGTGTATCGCACCGTCGTGCCGCGCAACGTGCGCCTTGCCGAGGCGCCGAGCTACGGCGTGCCGGCGGTGCTCTGGTATCCCGCCTCGAAAGGCGCGCAGGCCTATGCCGCGCTCGCTGCGCACGCGCACGTTGCTGATGTCTCCCAGCCCCAGCAGCACGTGGTAGACAGTGCGCGACGCGTTGCGCTTGTCGACGCCGCTGCCCATCGTGGCATTGCCTTGC
>DASTQG010000114.1:0-2562 GCA_035761885.1 Steroidobacteraceae bacterium
GAAGTATCGTCGTCCACGTTCATGCCCAGCAGGACCAGCCCCGCGCTGCCGTACGTGGCGTGTAGCTGATCCAGCCGCGGCATCTGCTCGCGGCACGGGCCGCACCAGGAAGCCCAGAAATTCAGGACGACCACTTCGCCCAGGTGCTCGGACAGGCGCGCGTTGTCGCCGGCGACGGCCTTGAGCGCGAAATCGGCGGCGGGCTTGCCCAGGAGGGGCGACTTTACGGCGTGCGCGGGCAGCGAGAGGGTCGCGATCAGGGCGGTGAGGGACACTGCCGCTGCAGCAACGAGTGGCCACCGTGGACGCGCATCCGCCTTCACCGAACAGTCTCCGTTCGATCGCTCTAATCGAGGTCGTTTCAGGCCGCACGCAGCGAGTGGCGAGCAGACCGATCAGGGGCTCAGAGCTTACACGCCAACATTACAGAATGCGCGACTCGCCGCACGCTTTATGGCGTCGCAACGTAGCGACAGATTAACAGCCTAGGCCGCTGTTTGTGCGAGGCTTTTCACCTGGTTGGAACGCCCGATCCTGCCGCCTTCTCGTCCCACTGGCGGGCGCCGCAGTGGCCTCGACGCGACGCCGCGGCTGCCCCGGCAAGGACCGATTTTGCGACCGTTCTGCGGCTTACCGGCCGCGGGAGGCGCGAGCGTCCTCGTACATCCGTATGAGGAACGTGCGCACCGCGGCCGGAGCTTCCTCGGCCGACATCAGGCGCTGCGCCACCAGCACCTCGGCCATGTCGTTCAGCGTGCGCTTGCCATCGATCAGCCCCATTAGGAAGGCCTGGATGCGCGTGCTCATCGCGGCCATCTGAAAGGCAGGCAATAACGGCACAGGAACGCGGCCCTCCACGATCCAGGGCGGCAGTGCCGCGAACTCCACGGGCGCTGGCACATCCGCGACCTTGGTCGCCGCAAACGCGACGACGCTCTCGATCCGGCTGTGGCGACTCGCGGGTGAAGCCATGTACGGGATCGCTGCCTCGTGCGTTGGACCGTTGCGGAATCCCGCCCGTGCGATCACCTCGAGCGCCTCCTCGAGCGAATAATTACGCGCCGCCTCCCGATGCGCGAACGCGAGCGATCCGAAGTCGATCCAGCGCCCGCCCGGCGCGAGCATCCGGTTGATGCGCGGCGCGAGCTCGGCAAGGTCGGCCGGCAGGATGTCGATGAACCACGGGGTCAGCACGGTATCGAAGGCGCCGGGCGCAAAGGGCGGGTGCAGTGCGTCGGCGAACGCGAGATGAAAATTCCCGGCGGCCGGTTCCGGCGCCGCGAGCTGACGCAGGATCGCGTGGTCGTCGATGCCGCGCGGCGCGATCGGAAATTCGTAGAGCGCCACCGACTTGCCCGCCAGCACGCGCGCGGCGACGAGCAGCAGCAGCGGATTGATGTCGACCGCGACGCTGCAGGCGGGTGCATGCGAGCGATGCAGGTCGTACGCCAGCCGGCACGCGCCCGCGCCGAGCACCAGCGTGCGGCCGAGCGGCTGATCGCCGATCGCACGCGACACCAGCTCGTGCGATGCCGCGTTCTCCGCATCGCCCCACACCCAGTCGCGATGCAGGTTCACGTAGTAGGAAGCCAGATCCTGGCCCGGCGGCAGCCGCGTGCGCAGGGCGAGCTGGGTTTCCAGCGTCGCCTGCTTCGCGTCGAGCGAGAGCGGCGACAGGAGCGACTGCAGGCGCCGCGCGTGATCGGACCACGCCTGCGCAAGGAGCTTCAGGCGCGAGCGCGTCGCGGTGAGCAGGTCGGGCGCTTCGAGCTCCGCGCGGATTTCGTCCGCATGACGTTGCAATTCGAGCAGCAGCCGATGCAGGCGATCGCGCCACTCGCCCATGCTCGCCGCCGGATCGGCCAACAGCCATGGAATACCGTCCAGCGCAGGAAAGTGTGTGCCACACGAAGTGCAGCGCCACGAGCCGGAATGGCGCGCAAGCGCATGGGCGCAGCGAGGACAGGCGAGCAGTTCGGCGGGCAGGTCCGGCACAGCGGCAACCTTACACGTCGAAGGAGCGACAAGCACCTCTTCGACCTCGCGCAAGGCCCGTCGCAGCGGAAGTGATCTGGTCCTACGATCGTCCAACCAAGGGACGGTTGGCCGATCGTCAGCGCTAGATGGTGCCGTTGACGATCGGGTTGAACGCCGTGAGGCTGTCGCGCAGCGCCACGCTGCCGAGGCCGTGGAACGGGAACTGAGTCGCGAACTGGGCCTGCTCGCCGTGCAGTGCCATGTAGTTCAGGAGCACCGTCTGCAC
This sequence comes from Steroidobacteraceae bacterium, assembly GCA_035761885.1. Classification (GTDB taxonomy): domain Bacteria; phylum Pseudomonadota; class Gammaproteobacteria; order Steroidobacterales; family Steroidobacteraceae; genus DASTQG01. Next base: position 2,264 of record DASTQG010000114.1, read on the forward strand.
GAGCAGGTTCACGTTGTTCGCCGCCGGGCTCGACGCCGTTTCCACGTCGCCGCTCGCACGCATGTAGCCGATCTGCTGGTGGCGCGCGGCAGGCACGTTGTCGCCGCTGAAGATCTGCGGTCGGCCGCCCGGGTTGTACACGAGGAAGAACGACGCGGCGGTCTGCTGATTGTCGCTGGCCCACATGAACTTGCCGCGGCCGTCGGCGGTGTTGTCCACCGTGCCGTTCGCCGACAGCGAGCCGTCGCTGAAGACGTAGAGCATCAGGGGCACTCCCATGCGCGCGGCGTACTCCAGGC
>DASTQG010000115.1:0-5577 GCA_035761885.1 Steroidobacteraceae bacterium
GGACTGTCCCCTTTTCAAGGATGATTGCCATGGAGCCCGGCATTCGACTGCTGATGATCGAGGACGTAGCGGAGGAGGCGGAGCTTGCTTCGCATCAGCTGCGGCGCGCGGGCATCGAGCACGTGCTCGAGCGCGTGGAAACCGAGGCGCAGCTGCGCGAGGCGCTCGCCACCTTCGACCCTTCTCTGATCCTGTCCGATTTCTCCCTTCCCAGGTTCGACGGCATGGCGGCACTGCGCCTCGCCACCGCGCTGCGACCCGAGATCCCGTTCGTGTTCTTCTCCGGCACGATCGGCGAGGAGCGCGCGATCGATGCGCTGAAGAACGGCGCGACCGACTACGTGCTCAAGGGCAACGCCAGGCGGCTCGCTTCGGCCGTCACCCGCGCTCTGGGTGAGCGGGCCGAACGCGCCGCGCGGCTGCGCGCCGAGCGCCTGTTGCGCGGGAGCGAGGAGCGATTTCGCTCCATCGTCGAGACCAGCGTTGACTGGATCTGGGAGATCGACGCAAAAGGGCAGCACGTTTTCTGCAACCCATCCGCCGAGGCGATCCTGGGTTTCTCGCGCGGCGAGCTGCTGTGGCGCATGCGCCCGGAGCACATCCACCCGGAGGACCAGGCCCGCTTCGCGCAGGTATTCGCGGACTGCGTCGCGAGCCAGAGCGGCTGGCGCGGGCTCGTCCTGCGCTGGCGCGATGCGGACGGTGCGACACGCTGGCTGGAGAGCAATGCGGTTGCGTGCCTCGACGAACGCGGCGTGTTGACGGGTTTTCGCGGCGTGGACCGGGACGTCACCGACCGGCGCCGCGACGAGGAACGCATCCGGCGGTTGAGCCGCGTGCACGCGATGCTCAGCAACACCAACTCCACCATCGTGCGCGTGCGCGATCGGGACGAGCTGCTGCGCGAGGCCTGCCGCATCGCCGTCACGCATGGTCGGTACGTCGTCGCCTGGGCGGGCATCGTGGATGCGCGGAGCGGTGAGCTCACCTGTGCAGCCTGTACCGGCACCGGTTGCGAGTTCTTCGACGAGGCGCGCGAGGCGTTGCTCACGCGCGCCGTGCGCTCACGCCAGACTGTCGTGCTCGATCGTCGCCACGGCGTCGACGCGGGCGGACAGCTGCGACGCGAGCTTGCGACGCATGGGTTGTCCGGCGCCGCGGCGCTGCCGCTGCTCATCGGCGATGAAGTCGTCGGCGTCTTCGCGCTCGCGGGTGACGCCGCGCAGCTCTTCGACGAGGGCGAGGTGAAGCTCCTGGAGGAGCTCGCGGGCGACCTGGCGTTCGCGATGCAGTCGATCCGCCAGGAGGCGCATCTCTCCTATCTCGCGAAGTACGACAGTCTCACCCACCTCGCCAATCGCGAGCTGTTCCTCACGCGCCTGCAGCAGTTCATCGACGCCGCCGCGCGCGGTACCGTGATCGCGGTGGTGCTGTTCGATGTCGATCGGCTGAGCCTCATCAACCACACGCTCGGTCGACATCGCGGCGACCAGGTGCTGCGCCAGGTCGCGGAGCGGCTGCGCGCGCAGTTCCCTGACGGCGTGCGCTGCGGGTATCTCGGCGGTGGCCTGTATGCCGTCGCTTTCCCGGGACTTGCGAACGAGACGTCCGCGTACGAGCTGCACGACTGGTTCGACGCGCACGTGCTGGCCGAGCCGTTCCTCGGGCCGGACGCGGAAATGCGCGTCGCGGGTCACATTGCACTGGCGCTGCACCCGGCGGACGGTTCGAACGCGAGCGCGCTGCTCGGCAGCGCGGAGATCGCGATGCGCAATGCCAAGCAGTCGGGCGAGCGCGTGTCGTTCTCCTCGCCGTTGCTCAACGCGCGCGTCGCGCGCCGGCTGTCGCTCGAGAGCCGCCTGCGCCAGGCGCTCGAGCGCGAAGAGTTCACGGTCGAGCTGCAACCGAAGGTAGGCATCGCCAGCAGCGCGGTGGTGGGTTTCGAGGCGCTGTTGCGCTGGAACGGTGGCGCCGATGGCATGGCCATAGCGCCGGAAACCTTCGTGCCCGTGCTGGAGGAGACCGGCCTGATCGAGCCCGTGGGGTTGTGGGTCATCCGGCACGTTTCCGCCCTGGAGGCGCAATGGCGCGCGCTCGGTCACACCACCCGCATCGCCGTGAACGTCTGCGCGCGGCAGCTGGGACGACCGGACTTCGCACGCCACCTGCGCGATGCGCTCGATGCCCGCTACCTCGACACGCCCGGCATCGACCTGGAGATCACCGAAAGCGCGCTGCTCGACGACATCGATGCAAGCGTGCGGCTGCTGGAGGAGATCCGCGAGCTCGGGCCACGCATCGCGATCGACGACTTCGGTACCGGGTACTCCTCGCTGAACCAGCTCGTGCGACTGCCGATCGATACGCTCAAGATCGACCGGTCGTTCGTCGCCACGATGAGCGAGGATCCGAACGTGATGGCCGTGGTGGCGACGATCGCCTCGCTCGCCGACGCGCTGGGACTCAATACGATCGCGGAGGGGGTCGAGACGTCGCCTCAGCTCGCAAGGCTGCGCGAGCTCGGCTGCCGCGAATACCAGGGCTTCCTCTTCAGCCCGCCGCTGGCGCCGACGCAGGCGTTGAAGCTGCTGCTGTAGGAATAACGCAAATAGCGCAACCCCGGCACCGGTAGGTGGTCCGACCGCGCCGGACCGCTAGGTGAACGCGCGGCGATCCGTTAACGTGCGCCGACCGTCTTTCGCCCCGGATGTGACCGCATGACCGGATCCGCCGCCGCGCCCCAGGCGATTCAGTTCGATCGCCGCTTCCTGATCGTCGCCGCCGTCGTCCTCGCCGGCGCTTTCTTCGTCCCGCGCGCGTACCTGTTCGCAACCCTCGCCATCGCCATCGCGCTCATCGTGCTGAGCCCGCTGCCGCGCGGCACGCGCGGGCTGGTGCTCTCGACCATGATCGGGCTCGCGACCGGCATCGCGGCGCTGAACCTCTTCACGGTGCCGCTGTTCGAGAAGCCGCTGCTCGAGGAATTCGGCTGGGAGCGCACCGAGTACTGGGCCGTGATCCCGATCGGCACGCTCATCGTCGTGCTCAGCTCGCCGATCATCGGCCAGTTCTGCGATCGCTACGGCGTGCGCCGCATCACGCTGCCCTCGATCGTGCTGCTCGCGCTCTCGTTCGGTTCGCTCTACTTCCTGACGCCGAACGTCTGGCACCTGTACATCGTGTTCGCGCTGATCCCGATTCTCGGCGCCGGCACCTCGTCGGTCGCGTACTCACGCGTCATCACCTGGTGGTTCGACGGCCGGCGCGGTCAGGCACTGGGCACGGCACTCGCCGGCATCGGGATCGGCGGCGCGGTGCTCTCGACCGCCAGTCAGCAGCTGATCGGCTCGTTCGGCTGGCGCGGTGCCTACGCTGGCCTGGGCCTGCTGGTGCTGCTCACGCTCCCGCTGATGTACGCGCTGCTGCGCGATTCGCCCGCGGAGAAGGGCCTGGGTCAGGATGGCCTGCCGATGGACCGCACGAGCGTCGCGCTCAAGCCGGAACTGATCGGCATGACCGGCGCCGAGGCGCGCCGCACGCTGCGCTTCTGGATGATGTTCGCGGGCTTCACCATCCTCGGCTTCGGCATCGGCGGCGCCATGCTGCAACTCGTGCCGGTGCTGCGCTCCAGCGGACTGAGCCCCGCGCAAGCCGCGGAGGCGCAGCAGGCTCTGGGCATCGCGCTGATCATGGGCCGCGCCTTCGCCGGATTCCTGATGGACCGCATTTTCGCGCCCTACGTCGCGGTGTTCTTCGTGCTCTTCCCGATCGCCGGTGTGCTGCTGCTCGCGAACGGCGCATCGGGGAGCGGGGGGATCGTGGCGGCGATGATGATCGGCCTTGCGGCCGGCGCGGAGCTCGACGTGATCGCCTACCTGGTGAGCCGCTACTTCGGCTCGCGCGCCTACGCCGAGAACTACGGCTGGCAGTACGTCGCCTGGACCATCGGCTCCGGTTCCGCGCCGCTCACCGTCGCGGCGGTGGCGCAGCACTACGGCTCGTACACCCCGGCGATGCTTGCGCTCGCGGTGATCTTCGCCGTCTCGTGCGTCGTGATCGCGCGCCTCGGGCCCTACCCGGATTTCGCGCGCACGCCGCCGGCCAGCAGGATGACGGCCGCCACCAGCAGCGGCGGGAGCGTGATCAGTCCGTGATAGTAGACGGACGCCGCGAGCGCATGGTCGCGGCTCACGTCGAAAGGCACCAGTGCCAGCACGAACGCGAGCTGGATCGTGCCGATGAAGCCGGGTGTCGTCGGCAGAGCCAGTCCCACCACGCTCAGGAACAGCGTGAAGAAAGCGGCGGCGGGGCCGGCGTAGATCTCCACGGTCCGCAGCGCCAGCAGGACGCACAGCGTCATCACGAACCACATGGCGGCGCTGAGCAGCGCGACGCGCCCGAGCAGGCGGCCCTGGCGCAACGCGTTCACGCCCTGCGCCCCCTTGTCGAGCTGAGCGAGCATCCACTCGCGCGAGCGCTGCGGGAAAGGCGCGAGTAATGTGCGCGCCAGCTCCATCAACGCCTTCGTGTACCAGACGTAGAAGATCAGGAGCACCAGAGCGAGCAGCGCTGCGGCTGCGACCACGTGCAGCACGGACGTGATCAGCTCGGAGTCGCGCTCGAGCAGCGCGAGCGTGATGCCGACGCCCGCCGCGATCGCGAGCAGATCGAACACGCGCTCGAGCACGATGCTGGTGAGCAGCGGCGCGGTGCTCGAGTTGAGCTGCCGTCCGGCGATGTAAGCGCGCGCGACTTCGCCGAGCTGCATCGGAAACAGCACGTTCGCCGCATAGCCGACCACCGTCACCGGCAGGAGCGTTGCACCGGAGACCGGACAGAAAGGGCGCAGCAGCAACGCCCAGCGCGCACTCTTCAGCCAGAAGAACGCCGCGTACGCACCGAGGAACAGCGGCACCTGCGACCAGTGCGCATGGTTGAAGACGATGTGCAGCACCTCGGCGAGATCGGCGCCGCGCACCGCCACGTACAGGAACGCCAGGCCGAACGCCACTCCTGCGGCGATCAGCAGCGGCTGCCGGCGGCTCAAACGCAGGTGTCCTTCAGCGACGTGCCGGGGTCCGCGAGGCGCACGGGATCGGGCCGCGCGCGCTCGACGATGAGCTTGCGCGCGGCCATGTAGTCCTTCGGGGTGTTTATGGCGTCGAGCGCGATCAGCTCACCGCCACGCAAGTAGGAAACGCTGAAGGCGCGGCTCGCGGGATCGCCGCGCACCACCGTTGAATCGTAGCCCTGCGAAAGGCCGACGATGAGCAGCTTGAGGTCGTACTGGTCGGACCAGAACCACGGCACCTTGTCGTGCGGCGTGGCCTTGCCCGCGATATTGCTGGCTGCGGTGCGAGCCTGCTCGAACGCGTTGTCGACAGACTCGAGCCGCACGCGGCGGCCGTAGCGCAGGCTCGGATGATTGGTGCAGTCGCCGGCGGCGAACACGCGCGGCTCGCTGGTGTGGCAGTATTCGTCGACGAGGATGCCGTTGTCGCAGGCGATGCCGGCATCGCGGGCGAGCTCGACGTTCGGCACGACTCCCACGCCCACCACGACCAGGTCGGCCGGAAA
>DASTQG010000116.1:0-8878 GCA_035761885.1 Steroidobacteraceae bacterium
TCGCGTGCACGTTCGCGCACAGCGGGTAGAACTTGATCTCGCCGCTCGTGCTGCGCGCGCCGATGACGGACACCTCGCGCGTGAACTTCACGAACCGCTCGTAGATGAGCGGCTGTCCCTGCAACTGCGACCACGCGGCCCCGAGGTCGGCGCGCTTGCGCACGACGAACTGCCCCTTGCCATCGTAACCGCCGCGGCGCGTCTTGAGCACGCCCGGGATGCCGATCTCTCCGGCGGCGCGCAGCAGATCCTCGTGCGAGTCGACGGCGTGGAACGCGGGCGTCGCGATTTTCAGAGCGCGAAAGAGTTGCTTCTCGAGCAGCCGGTCCTGCGAGGTCGCGAGCGCCGCGGGCGGCGGCCAGACCTGCGTGCGCGATGCGATGGCGGCGAGTCCCTCGGCGGAGACGTTCTCCCAGTCGAACGTGACCACGTCGACGTGGTTGGTGAGCTCGACCAGCTTCTCGCTGTCCTCGAACGCGCCGACCAGGATCGGCGCCACGTGCGCACCCGGTGTCTCGCGCGAACGGTCGAGGAAACGGAAATCCAGGCCGAGCGGATAGCCCGCCAGGGCCAGCATGCGTCCGAGCTGGCCCGCGCCGATGATGCCGACCCTCATGGGGAGGGCGCGGGACGCGGATCGGGCGAGGCGAGAACGTCGCGCGTCTGGGCTTCGCGATACTTCTTCAGGGCCGCGTCGATGGGCGCGTGCCGCAGGGCGAGGATCGAGGCCGCGAACAGCGCGGCGTTGCCCGCGCCCGAGCCACCGATCGCGAACGTTGCCACCGGCACGCCCGCGGGCATCTGCACGATGGAGAGCAGCGAGTCCATGCCGTTGAGCGCTTTGGATTGCACCGGCACGCCGAGGACCGGCAGGGTGGTCTTGGAGGCGGTCATGCCGGGAAGGTGAGCCGCGCCGCCCGCGCCCGCGATGATCACCTCGAGACCTCGTTGCTGCGCCGACGAGGCGTACTCGAACAGCAGGTCCGGGGTGCGGTGAGCGGACACGACGCGCACTTCGTGCGCGACGCCGAGCCGATCGAGGATCTCCGTCGCCGGGCGCATGGTCTCCCAGTCCGAGGCAGACCCCATGATGATGCCGACCAGCGGTTTCATGGCGCGCAGTGTAGCAAAGCGCGCCCATGCAGCGCCGAGTGCTGTGGCTTCCGGCGAGGGGTCTCTTCAGAGACGCCCACAAGTACGTCCCTGTAGGGCTCCGTCGGCGCCATCCATGGCGCCGAAGGCTCTGAAGAGTCCCCTCGCCGCAAGCCACATCATTCGGCGGTGTATGTCTCGCGCACGAGCTGGAAGAGCAGGCGCGCCGACTTAGGTGGGCGCTGTTGTGTTGCTTCCACACGCGCGGCGTTCACCAGACGGCGCAACTCTGCGCCGTCGGCACGCGGATGCGCCGCGCAGAATTCCACGATCGCGGGCTCGCCCTCCTGCAGCATGCGATCGCGCCAGGCTTCCATGCGCTTGAAGCGCCGCGCGTCGCTGCGCCGTGCCTCCTCCTGCTTCTCGATCGCCTCGCGAATGGGCGTGACGTCGATCTTGCGCATGATCTTGCCGATCAGCTGTCGCTGGCGCACCAGGGCGCCGCGGCTGGTGATGCGGCGTGCCGCGATCACCGCATCGCGCAGGATCTCGGGCAGCGGCAGCGCGTCGAGCTGCGAGGCGGGCAGAGCGATCAATGCTTCGCCCAGTTCCTGCAGCGACTGCGCTTCGCGCTTCGCCGCACTCTTGCTCGGGCGTTCGTAGGGTTCGTCGTCTTGCTGCATGTCAGGAGGGAGTCGGCAAGGGGTCGCGCGCGGCGCGCTGCAGGAGGCGGTGCTCGACATGATGCATCAGAACGTCCGCCGCCGTCTTCAGCGTGCCGAACAGCAGCAGCGCTGCCGCGCTGTTCGCGCCCAGGAGCGTGCCGGAGAGGATGGTGAGGTGCATCGGCAGGATACGCGCGTAGGGCAGGAACATGAGCGTGCCGAGGTTCGGCGTGCCGCGGCTGTCGGCCGCGACGTTCTGCCGGAACGAGAGGCGATGGTTGAGCACGAACGACGCACCGGCGGCGCCGATCCCGAGCCAGTCCCACCACGCCAGCCCCGCGCTGCGGGTGCCGAGGAACACGCAGTATCCGAGGTGGAAGAACCCATAGTGCAGGGCGAAGAAATTCGCGGTGGAGCGCTGCGTTTCGGGCGTGGGGTCCACGGCCCGCCCGTTGACGCGCAATCCCTCGGTGGAGAAGTTGCGCAGCGCGAGCATGCGCTTGCGGCTGTACCAGCCGATCACGACGCTCTGGATCCAGTACGGCCACATCAGGCTCGTGGCCGGCCAGTCGAGCAGCAGTGCGAGCACCACCGTGGCGACGTTCACGAGGACCAGCGAACGCGTGCTCTGCGCGCTGATCACGACCGGCTCGGTGGGGCTCACGGCTGGATTTTCTGCAAACCGACGCGTTGGGTCCAGTGAGCCGCTGTTGCGAGTCCGCCTGCCTGATAGACTTCGCGCCTTCCCGTAAACGGACCTCGCATGGCCAACGAGCCCTCGTCCCCAGCACCCCGCACGCCCCAGGACCTGGAGGTTCTGGTGCGCCATGCCCTCGACGAAGCGCGCGCGCTCGGCGCGCACCAGGCCGAGGTCGGCGTGAGCCTCGACACCGGGCTGGGTGTCACGGTACGACTGGGTGAAGTGGAAACGCTCGAGTATCAGCGTGACCGCGGCCTGGGCGTCACCGTCTACATCTCCCAGCGCAAGGGCTCCGCGAGCACCGCTGACCTGCGCCTCGAGGCGCTGCGCGAAACGGTCGCCAAGGCGTGCAGCATCGCGCGCTTCACCGCCGCGGACGAGTTCGCCGGCCTCGCGGATGCGGAGTTGATGGCACGCGACTGGCCGGAGCTTTCGCTGTCGCATCCCTGGGACGTCACGCCGGAGCAATCGATCGAGATCGCGCGCGCCTGCGAGTCAGCGGCGCTCGGCACGGATTCGCGCATCAAGAACTCCGAAGGCGCCTCGCTGAGCACGCATCGCGGTCTGCGCATGTACGGCAACTCTCACGGTTTCGTGGGCGGTTTCGAGAGTACCTCGCACAGCGTGAGCTGCTCCGTGATCGCGGTCCAGGGCGAAGAGATGCAGCGCGACTACTGGTACACGGCCGCGCGCGACTGGCGCGAGCTGCAGGAGGCCCAGGCTGTCGGCCTCGAGGCCGCGCAACGCACGGTCGCGAGGCTTGGCTCGCGCAAGCTCGCCACGCGCAAGGCGCCGGTGCTGTTCGCGCCGGAGATGGCGCGCGGTTTCTTCGGGCATTTCCTGACAGCGATCCGGGGAGGCAGCCAGTATCGCAAGTCCTCGTTCCTGCTCGGAGCGGCGGGACAGGAGGTTTTTCCCGCGTTCCTGCAGATCTCCGAACGCCCGCACATCCCGAAGGCGCAGGCGAGCACGCCGTTCGACAACGAAGGGGTCGCGACGAAGGATCGCGAGCTGGTGCTGGACGGTGTGCTGCAAGGTTACGTGCTGAGCGCGTACTCGGCGCGCAAGCTCGGGCTGCAGACGACCGGCAACGCGGGCGGCAACCACAACCTCATCGTGGCGCACGGTGGCGAGGACCAGGCGGCGCTGCTGAAACGCATGGGCACCGGATTACTCGTCACGGAACTGATGGGGCAGGGCGTCAATACGGTGACGGGCGACTACTCGCGCGGCGCCTCGGGCTACTGGGTGGAAAGAGGTGCGATCCAGTACCCGGTGCACGAAGTGACGATCGCGGGGAACCTGCGCGACATGATGCGCAACGTGGTCGCGGTGGGCGGCGACGTCGACACGCGCGGCGGCGTGCGCACCGGCTCGGTGCTCATCGCGGAGATGACGATCGCGGGCGAGTGACTGGGGACTGTCTCCATTTCCGTCTTCGGAAATGGTGACTGTCCCCTTTTCATTCGGAAATGCGGGGCAGTCGCCGCGAAAATGTGAATGTCCCCTTTTCTGTCCTCTTTTCTCAGGCGCTCGCGGCCTGCTTCGCCTCGGCCGCCGAGCCGAGGTCGTCGAGCACCAGCGCAAGGGGCCGGGGCTCGCCGACGAGATAACCCTGCACGTAGTCGATGCCGAAGCGGCCCAGCTGATCGCGCACCAGCTCGCTTTCGACCTGCTCGGCCACCGTTTCCATGCGGCTCGCGTTCGCCCACTGCGTGAGCGCTTCCACCAGCCGCTGCGCGCGCGGATCGTCGGCCAGGTCGCGGATCAGCGAGCCGTCCATCTTGATGGCGCTCGCGTGGTGCGTGCGCAGGCGCACGGCGTCCACGCCCGCGCTGCCGACGTCGTCCAGCACCACCCGCGCTCCGACGCTCATCACGCGGCGAGCGAAACGCTCGACGTCGCGCGGCTGGCGTGCCGCCACGGTTTCGGGAATCTCGAACAGCCAGGCGTCGGCCGGCACCACGCCGCGTCGCAGCTGCTGGCAGATCCAGTCGTGGAACTCGGTGATCTCGAGCGAGCGGCCCGAGACGTTGAGGGAGAACTCCACGCGCTGGCGCGCGAGAACGGCCGCATGCTCCACCAGCGTTTCCATCGCCAGCGTCATCACGCTGCGATCCATCTCGGCCATCGCATCGGGGTCCGGCCCCGCGGCGAGGAATTCCATCGGCGTCACCAGCCGGTCGTTCTCGTCGAGAATGCGGGCGAGCAGCTCCAGGCGCACCGGGCGGCGCGGATCGCGCAGGGCGTGCATCGGCTGGGCGAAGACACGCATGCGTTCTTCGCGCAGCGCTTCGCGCAGGAACATCGGAACCATCTGGCGCGCGGAGCGCGTGCGCGGCGAGCCGGCCTGTTCGTGTCGGCCCGAAGAGGCGGCGAGAATCGCTTGCGCGGCACACACTGCGGCGTGCCCCTCGATCAGCGCATCGCGCAGCCCGGATTCGCCGCCGGCCACCGTGGCGACGCCGGTGCGCAGGCGCACCTCCATCACCTTGGAATCCTTCGCCGCCGCCAGCTTGCGCGCCGACTCGCGGATGCTTTCGGCCACACGTTCCGCTTCCTCGGCGTCGCGGCGCGGCAGCAGGCACGCGAAGCGACCACCTGACTGGCGAGAGCACAGCGTGCCCTGGGGTACGCGCGGCGGGCGCAGCAGCTTGGCTACACGGCCGATGACGCGATCGCCGGCGTTCGCGCCGAGCTTGTGATTGATCTCGCCGAGCCCCGCGATGTCCACCACGATGAGGCTGGAAGCCGGCACTCCATCGGCCGGCAGCATGCGGCGCGCGGCCTGTTCGAAACTCGCGGGGTTGCGCAGCGCCGTGAGCGAGTCGTAGTCGCGGTCGGCGAGCGCGCGCAACACGGGCGCGATGCGTTCCAGCAGGCGCTGTTCCGGAGGGCCGAAATCCGAGCCGATGCTGGACTTGAGCAACGCGAGATAGCCGGCCGCCTGGGTCGGGCCGATCAGTAGCGGCACTGCGATGAGCCGATACGACTCGCCCTCGCTGGCGCTTTCGCCGACGCGGTTGCTCATGAACGGCGTGAGTTTCTTCTGCACGTGCGCCATCACGCGCCGGTGTGCGCGGCGCAGGCCTTCCTGCGCCTGCTCGTTGTTCCACCCGTCCGGCTCGGCCACCAGGCAGAGGGAGCGGGCGGGAAGCACGAGCGCGCCGATGCTGGCGTCGGTGTAGTCGACCAGCGCGCGCAGCATGGCGCGGATCGGTTCCTTCTGGACGCCGTCGTTCACCAGCGGCAGGAGCTTGCCCGCCACCCAGTCCGATTGCTCGAGCGATTTCACCAGGCGTTGCTGATCGGTGCTCGGCAGGCGGCGCAGGGCGCCGAGCTCGCGCGCCACGCACACCAGAACGGGTTGCAGGGATTTCTCGATTTCCGGGAGCGTGGGCGGCGGCGAGCTCATCGCCGGCGCCTTGCCGGTCACCGCGACGATGCCGACCGGCGGCCCGCGTTCCTCGCGCAGCCAGAAGAGGTACGCGGGAACCGAACCCTGCAGCATGCGGTGGATGCCCTGCAGCTCGCTGCGCTCGGGATCGTTCGCATTCTGCACGAACGCCTGCACGGTGGCCTTGAGCGATGCTTCGAGGTCGGGCTGCTTCTGCCACAACGGCTCGCCCGCCGGATCGAAGACCGCAACGCCCGTCGCGCGGGGGTAGAGCACCTGCACGAGGCGCGCGTACGGCTCGAAGAACTCGGCCGCTTTCGCGCCCCGCAACGTGGAATATGGATCCGATGCAGTCATCGCTTCATTGCCCTTCCCAAGGGCGACCAGCATCGCCGCAGCGACCCCGGAACCCGTTGATGGCATTCACAGCGCTGACATAAGACTGTCTGCCGCAGCGCGATCGGCGCCCTGCAACTGAGGAATCTGCGGCCAGGATCACGATTGCGAGCGGGCACCCGCCGCCGCAGAGCGGGCGGATTATGTCTGCTAAGCCGTGGCTGTCCCGCGGGACATTTTCAGGCGGCGGGAGTTTCGACCAGGTCGCGCAGTGTCTTGCCTTCCAGGCGCTCGCGCAAAGCCAGCTCGATCACGGTGGCGAGGCGTTCCGCGACCGGCGTGCCGCGCACGTGGAGCACGGGCTCGCCGCGATGATGGCGACGTGCCGCATCGATGATCTGGTTCAGGTCGATCTCGGACAGGTCGCGGCCGGGCAGCAGGCGTTCGTCCTCCGTTGCCACGAGCAGTCCCGCCGATTCGAGCGAGCGCACGACGATCGCCAGCAGCGCGCTCGGCACCTCCAGGCGCATTGCCATCCGGGCGGTGGTCCAGCCGGGCTCGCCCGAGCGGAAGCTATGCCCGACGAGGTACATGATGTTGAGCGCGAGCTGCTCGCACAGCGCCGCGGTCATGCGCACCTCCTGCTGGCCGCGGCGCAGGTATTGCGGGTTCTGCACGTAGAACGAGAGTTGCGAGCCCACCATGAGGATCAGCCACGCAAGATAGATCCAGATGAGCGCGATGACGAGGATGGCGAACGTGCTGTACACCAGCGCCAGGCGCGATGAGAAGACGACGAACGCGGCAAAGGCGGCGCCCACCATCACCCAGAGGATGCCGGCGACGAGCCCGCCGACCAGCGCGGACTTCACGTGCACGCGCGTGTTCGGAATGAACATGTAGAGGAAGGTGAACACGGCGGTGACGACGACGTAGGGTGTCAGGCGCCCCAGGCCCTCGAGCGCATCGCCGAGCACCGGCAGCACCTCCATGCGGTTCATGATCGAGCTGTCGGCCACCGAAGCCGTGACTCCGAAGATCGCGACCAAGAGGATCGGGCCCACCACCATCAGGCTCAGGTATTCGGTGACGCGCCTCGCGAAGCTGCGCGGGCGCTCGACGCGCCACACGAAGTTCAGGCTCTCCTCGATCTTCTGGATGGTGGAGATCACGGTGAACAGCAGGAACGCGAGACCGAGCGACCCGAGCACGCCGCTCGAGATGTTGTCGACGAATCCCATGACGCGCGCGGTGAGCTCGGTGGCGTTGTCGCCCACGGGGCGGAAGAACTCGAAGATGAGCGGCTCCAGGTCGCGGTGGATGCCCAGGCCCTTGAAGATCGAGAAGCTGAAGGCCATCAGCGGCACGACGGAGAGGAGCGAGGTATACACCAGGCTCATGGCGCGCAGGTTGATATCCCCGCGCCACAGGTCGCGCATCAGCGCGTAGGGATAGCGCAGGACGCGCAGGACGCGCCGCCACGGCTCCGAGAACCGGGCGGGCGGATCGAACAGCAGTTTTTCCAGCCGGTCCGCAGGATGCAGCATCGCGACAGCGTTGCACGCACCGCCCGGCGCTGGCAAGCCGGCCGCGGTTCGCCGCGCCGCGCTCGTCGCGCCGGGCTCGTTGCATCGTGCAGGGCGATCTGCGACGGTGTCGACCCGTATTTGCGACGCCCGATACGCCCGGCGCATGAGTCACTATCCCGAACGCATCGTCTGCCTCACCGAGGAGACCACCGAGACGTTGTACCTCCTCGGCGAGGACTGGCGCATCGTGGGCATCTCGGGGTTCACGGTGCGTCCGCCGCGCGCGCGCAAGGAGAAGCCGCGCGTGTCCGCGTTCACCAGCGCGAAAATCGACAAGATCCTCGCGCTCGAGCCCGACCTGGTGCTCGGTTTTTCCGATCTGCAGGCGGACATCGCCGCCCAGCTGGTGCGCGCGGGCGTGGAAGTGCACGTCTTCAACCACCGCAGCGTCGCCGAGATCCTGCGCATGATCGCAACGCTCGGCGGGATGATCGGTCGCGAGCAGGCGGCGCAGCGGCTGGTGGCAGAGCTCGATGCAAACCTTGCGCGGGTGCGCGAGCGTGCAGCGCAGCTGCCACGCCGGCCGCTCGTCTACTTCGAGGAATGGGATGAGCCGCAGATCTCCGGCATCCGCTGGGTGTCGGAGCTGGTCGAGGCGGCGGGCGGAATCGACTGCTTTCCGGAGTTGGCGCGAGAGGCGCTGGGCAAGAACCGCATCATCGCGGATCCGGGCGAGGTGCCGCGGCGCGCGCCGGACGTGATCCTCGGCTCCTGGTGCGGCAAGAAATTCCAGCCGGCCCACGTGGCCGCGCGCGCCGGCTGGGAGAACGTGCCCGCCGTGCGCACGGGTGAGCTGCACGAGATCAAGTCCTCGATCATCCTGCAGCCGGGACCCGCGGCGCTCACCGATGGAGTGCAGGCGATCCAGAGCATCATCGAGCGCTGGGCCAGGCGCTGAAAAAAAAAGGGACGGAAAAAAGGGACAGTCCCCTTTTCAGCGCGTCACCTGGAAACGAAAAGGGGACAGTCCCCATTTCCGAAGACGGAAATGGGTACAGTCCCCTACGCGGTCAGGCGCACCAGCGCCTCGCGGTATTTCTCGCTGGTGCGGTCGATGATGTGCTGGGGCAGCTTCGGCCCGGGCGCCTTCTTGTTCCAG
>DASTQG010000117.1:0-10567 GCA_035761885.1 Steroidobacteraceae bacterium
AGGAGACGCTCGAGGCGTCGGTGAAGCTGGACTGGGACCTGGGCGGCGCGACGCTCACCGCGTGGGCGTTGTACAGCGACGTGGAGAACTCTCTGTCCGCCGACGGCACCAGCGGCGCGTTCGGGTTCTTCTTCGCCGACCAGTTCTGCATCGACAGCTCGGCGGAAGTGTTCAACAGCGGCTTCCAGCTGCCGCCGCCGCAGATTCAGTTCGCCCCGCCGCCGCAGGCCGCGATCTTCGGGCCGTACACGCCCGTGGGTTGCGACGGCACGCAGTACCAGGAGCGCAACCAGCGCGACTACAGCTTCGAGGTGCGCCTGGCCTCGCCGGGCGATCAGCGCCTGCGCTGGTTGATGGGCCTGTACTACCTGAACATCGATCGGCAGGTCGGCGTCAACACCGGCATCGATCGCGGCCAGGGCATCACCGAGTCGCTGTTCGTGCCGGGCGGGCCGACCGTGCCCAATCCGACCGAAGCGCTCGTGTACGACGACTTCGACAGCGATGTGTACGCGGTCTTCGGACAGCTCGCCTTCGACCTCACCGAAGGGCTCGAGCTGGCGGCCGCGCTGCGTTACGACAACGAGGAACGCAGCGTCCACAGCCTCGTGCCGACCGATGCGCGCACGCAGTACATCGATTTCGACCCGACCGACGGCGTGTTCACCGGCAACTCGCCGCTGAATCCCGCGCTCAATCCGGCCATCAATCCCGATGGGGTGATTCCGGACCGCGAGCGCACGTTCAGCCAGGTGGAGCCGAAGGTCAGCATCACCTGGCAGGCGAGCGATGCGCTGACTCTCTACGCGAACGCCGGGATCGGCTTCAAGAGCGGCGGCTTCAACAACTCGGGTTCCGCGGCGACCGTCGACCTCTTCATCAACGACCTGATCGGCACCGACGTGGGCGTCTCCGATGAGTTCGACAAGGAAGTGTCCGAGGCGGTGGAGGTGGGCTTCAAGTCCAGGCTCGCCGGCGGCCGTGTGCAACTGGAGGGCGCGGTCTACAACACCGACGTCGAAGACATGCAGTTCTTCGAGTTCTTCGTCGGTCAGTTCGGACTGCTGCGCGTGGTCAACAGCGTCGACGAGGTGAGCATCCAGGGTTACGAGCTGGGCGGCTTCGCGCAGCTCACCGACGAGCTGCGCCTGATCGCCGGCTACAGCCGCGTGGCGAGCGAGATCGAGCGCAACGACTCGCGGCCGGTCACGGTCGGCAACAGTTCGCCGTACACGCCGGACTACACCGCGACGGCGGGCCTGGAGATCGACTTCCCCACGGCGGGTGGCCTGCGCTGGCAGGCGAGCGCGTACTGGAACCTGGTGGGTCCGACGTTCTTCCACACGCTGCAGGACGAGCAGACCAACTCGCTGTTCGGCGTGCCGGCGGACTACACGCGCGCGCAGCGCGACTCCTATCAGACCATCGACATGCGCCTGGCGGTCGGGGGTGAGCGCTGGAGCGTCGCGGTCGTCGGCAAGAACGTGGCCGACGAGAAGTATCTGCAGGAAGTGATCACCGCCGCGGAGTTCGGCGGCTCGTTCATCCACCCGGGCGCCGAGCGGCGCGTCGGCGTGGAGGTGGGAGTGCGCTTCTAGCGAACCGGGGACAGTCCCCATTTCCGTCCGCGGAAATGGGGACAGTCCCCTTTTCCCGTACAATCCGTCGCTCGCGCCATGCAGCGACACGACATCCAGTTCCCGGCGAAAGACGCGGCTCTGCGCGAAGACGTGCACGAGCTGGGTGCGCTCGTCGGCGAGGTGCTGCGCGAGCAGGGGGGCGAGGAGCTCTTCGCGCTGGTCGAGGGTGACCGCATCGCCGCCATCCGGCGGCGCGAGGGCGATCCGGAAGGGGCGCTGGAGCTCAAGATCGCGGTTCAGGAGCGCCCGCCCGCGCTGGCGCGGGACCTGGCGCGCGCCTTCTCCACCTGGTTCCAGGTGGTGAACCTCGCCGAGAAGGTCCACCGCATCCGGCGCCGCCGGCAGTACTTCGTGAGCGCGACCGCTCCGCAGCCCACCGGTGTCGAGGATGCGCTGATGCGGCTCAAGGAGCAGGGCGCGAGCCTGGAGCAGGTGGTGCGCCTGCTCGAGACGCTGCGCATCGAGCCCGTGTTCACGGCGCACCCGACCGAATCCACGCGTCGCACGATCCTGCGCAAGCAACAGCGGATCGCCCAGCTCCTGCTGAGCCGGATGGATCCCAGCGCCACGCCGCAGGAACAGCGCGGTGTCTGGGCGCGCGTGCGCGAAGAGATCACGATCGCCTGGCAGACCGAGGAGCATCCACGCCAGCGCCTCACGGTCGCGGACGAGCGCGAGCACGTGCTGTTCCACCTGATCGAGATCATCTACCGCATCGTCCCCGCCTTCTACGAGGAGATCGAGAGCGCACTGACGAAGGTCTTCGGCACGGCCGCCGGCACCATCGTGATGCCGCGCATCCTCGACTTCGGCAGCTGGGTGGGCGGGGACATGGACGGCAATCCGGACGTGCACGCCAAGACGATCCGCGAGACCCTCGCGCGGCATCACCAGCTGATCGTCTCGACGTACTTCTCCGACGTGCAGAAGCTCGCCGCCAAGCTCAGCCAGAGCGCGAGCCGCGTGACGATCTCACCCGCCCTGCAGAAACGCATCGAAGAGTACAGCGCGTTGCTGCCCGCCGCGCAGCTCACCACGCCGGCGCGCCACGATCGCATGCCGTACCGCGTCTTCCTCGGGCAGGTCGCCGAGCGCCTGCGCAACACCTACGACGGCAAGCCGAACCACTACGACACGGCGGCCCAGCTCGCGGCTGACATCGGCCTGGTCGCCGAGAGCCTCGCGGCGAACAAGGGAGCACGAGCGGGGCTGCATCCCGTGCGCCGGCTCCTGCGCCGCATCGCGACTTTCGGTTTCCACCTGGCCTCGCTCGACGTGCGCCAGCACACCGAAGTGCACCACGAAGTGCTGATGCAGGGGCTCGGCGATGCGCAGTGGCTGGAGCGCACGCCGGCGGAGCGCGCGGCCAGGTTGCGCGAGGTGTTGCGCAGGGATCAGGGCCCGTCCGCGCCGCTGGACGCTGTCGGCAAGCGCACGCTGTGGGTTTTCGAAGCGATGCAGCAGTGCCGTCACAAGTACGGGCGCAACGCGATCGGCAGCTACATCATCAGCGGCGCCGCGGGCGTCGACGACGTGCTGGCGGTGCTGGTGCTCGCGCGCTGGGCCGAGGTCATCGAAAAGAGCGGGGAAGTGCCCATCGACATCGCACCGCTGTTCGAGTCGGTGGATTCGCTGGAAGGCAGCGGCGCGGTGCTGCGCGAGCTGCTGCAGGAGGAGATCTACCTGCAACACCTGGAGGCGCGCGGCTACCAGCAGGTGGTGCTGCTCGGCTACTCCGACAGCAACAAGGAGAGTGGTCCGGCGGCTGCGCGGTGGGCGACGCACCGGGCGCAAGCCGATCTGGTGGGCGCCGTGGCCGGAACGAAGGTGAAGCTCACGCTGTTCCACGGTCGCGGCGGCACGATTGCGCGGGGCGGCGGACGCATCGATGCACTGGTGCACAGTGCGCCGCCCGGAGCGGTGACCGGGCGATTGCGCGTGACCGAGCAGGGCGAGGTCGTGAACCAGAGTTATGGCCTGCGGCCGATCGCGATGCGCAGCTTCGAGCGCGCCTTCAACGCGCTCGCGCTGAGCGCCGGCTCCGGCATTACGCGGTCACTCGCCTCGACGCACGGAGCGGCCGCGGCAGCGGAAACTGCCCCCGATTTCCAGCAGGCGGCGAACCTCCTCGGGCGCCTGAGCCGGCAGACCTATCGCGCGCTCGTTTTCGAGCAGCCGGACTTTCACCGTTACTTCCGCGAATCCACGCCCATCGACGCCATCGAGCGCATGCAGATCGGCAGCCGCCCGGCCTCGCGCGGCGAGCGCGAAGGCCTGGAGCATCTGCGCGCGATTCCCTGGGTGTTCGCCTGGACGCAGACCCGGGCGATGCTGCCCGGCTGGTACGGCGTCGGCACCGGACTCAAGGCCGCGGTGTCGGAGTTCGGGCTGGAGCGCTTGCGCGAGATGCGGCGCAGCTGGTTCTTCTTCGGCGTATTGCTGGATGACGTGGAGACCATGCTCGCGCGCGCGGACCTGGAGATCGCCGCGCAATACGACGAGCTCGCGCAGGCGCCGCTGCGCCGCTATTTCAGCTCGCTGCGCACCGAGTTCGCGCTCACGCGCGAGCTGGTGCTCGCGATCAAGGAGCAGGCGCACCTGCTGGATGGGGATCTCACGCTGCAGCGCTCGATCAAGCTGCGCAATCCGTACGTGGACCCGATGCACCTGATGCAGATCGACCTGCTCAAGCGCTGGCGGCGCACGGGTCGCAAGGATGCGGAGCTGTTCAACGCGCTGCTCGCCTCGATTTCCGGCATCGCGCAGGGACTGCAGAGCACCGGCTGAAAAAGCGCGTGCGCGACCGCCACGCGAACGAGCCGGGCACTGGTCACGCACGTCACGCCCGCCGCGTGAGCGCCTTCACGCTTTGTTCCGCATCAGGGATCGCCGCAGCCCCGGGCCGGTGGCCTTTCGCATGGCAGCGCATCCGTCGCCGCGCGACAGTCGTATCCAACCTGTGCGAGTCGTCACGCAGGGCGGGCGGGCAGCGAGTAGCGCGTTCAAGAACGGTTCAGCTGCTGCCGACTATTGTGACGCTACCCAGCTCATACGGTGGGACCGGACAATGGGCAACGGCGGATCGAAAATCAGGCCGCGCACGGCGCAGCCGAGCTTCTTCGGAAGCGATGAGACCAGCGAGCGCTGGCGCGAGTGGGCGAGCGGCCACAACCGCAGTGCCGACTACGACGGCAGCTCCACGCAGGTGAAGCGCACCTGGTTCGGCCGGCTGATGCCGGCTACGGCCAAGCGCAAGTAGGAGACGTCGCGGGTCGACGTTTCTGTCTGCCTCCGGGACGTTCGCATCGCAGGCGAGCCGCCGAAGGTCGCCCATCGGTGCGGACGTCCAACCCCCAGGTACCGGATACTTGCAATTGTTGGCATTCCCGGTGCCACGCCTCCCGGGAATGCCAACAATTGCAAGTATCCGGTACCGGTCAGCTTTCAGCCACCACCGACACGGTCTGACCCGGCTGCAAACGCTCACCGCCGCGAATCACGACGCGATCGCCGGGTGACAGCGCACCCTTCACTTCGACCAGCCCGCCGCTGCCCACGCCGGTGCTCACGGGCACTCGCTCGACCTTGGTGCCGTTGACTCGCAGGATGTATGCCTCGTCCTGGCGCAGGATCACCGCATCGCGCGGGACCGCCATGACGCTCACCGGCTGGCTGGTCGGCAGCTCCACGCTCACCGGCGAGCCGATCGGCCACAGGCCATCCGGCAGCGCGACGCGCACTTCCATCTGGCGCGAGCGTTCGTCGCCCACCGGGATCACGGCACGGATCGGGCTGCGAATCTCGCGGTTGGAACGATCGACGATTTTCACTTCGCGGCCGCGCGCCACGAACGGCGCGACCTGCATCGGCGCGTTGGCGCGCACCTCGATGTGCCGCGTATCCACCAGGCGCGCGATGTCACCACCCTCGTTCACGAACTCGCCGGGCTGGCGCAGTCGTTCGACGACCTGGCCCGCGAACGGCGCGGTGACGCGCGCACGCTGCAGGTCGTGCAGCGTCTGGTCGCGCGCCACGCGGGCCTGGTTGATCTCCTGCGCGGTCATGTCGCGCTGCGCGGTGGCCTCGTCGACCTGCGACTGCGAGGCGATCTTCTGCTCGATGAGGCGCTGAAAGCGCGCCACCTGCGACTCCTGGTATTTCAGGTTGGCTTCCAGGCGCGCGATGGTCGCGTGGTTGTCGCGCAGACGCAGCTGCAGCGCGGCGTCATCGACGCGCGCGATCGCCCCGCCGCGCTCGATGTACGTGCCGGGCTCGGCGACCCAGACCAGCCGGCCCGCGATCTCGGCGGCGATGCGCGCATCGTTGCGGCTCACGACCGTGCCCGTCGCGGACATGGTCGGAGCGATGGACTGTTTCGCGGCCTTGCCGACCTTCACCGGGGCGGGCGGCGGGCCCTGTTCCTGCGCGAGCGCCGCGCTCGTGAGCAGCGCCGCGGCCAGCGTGAGAGAACGGATTGCGAAGGGCTGCATTGAATCGTTCCTCGGGTGAAGGAGTCAGGCCACACGTTCCAGTTGCGGCTTCATGCGCGGCGGCGCCGGTTCTTCGACGATGTCGGCGGGCTCGCGCTCACCGAGCCGCAGCAGCGCGGGCAGCAGGATCAGGGTGAACAGGGTGCTCACCATCATGCCGCCGACGATGACCGCGCCCAGGCCGCGATACAGCGTGCTGCCGGGACCGGGCACCACCGCGAGCGGCAGCATGCCCACCAGCGACACCGCGGTGGTGGAGAAGATCGGGCGGATGCGCAGCTGGATCGCCTGCAACACCGCTTCGCGCCGTGGCAGTCCGTCACGCTCGCCGGTGCGTGTCTGGTCGACCAGCAGGATCGCGTTGTTCACGACCAGGCCCATCATGATCACGAAACCGATCATGGTGAGCAGGTCGAGCGGCTGGAAACTGACCAGGTTCAGCACCCGCAACGCGAGTACACCGCCGACGGTTGCCAGCGGAATCGTGAGCACCACCAGAGTCGCGTCGCGCACGGAGCGGAACATCGCCGCCATGATCAGGAACAGCACCAGGATCGCGAGCGCGAAGTTCTGGCCCATGTTGGTCACGGCGTTCGCAAGGTTGTCGGCGCTGCCGCCGTAGCGGATCGTGCCGTCCTCCGGCAGGAGGCTCTTGAGCTGCGGCTCGACGTCGCGCTTGAGGATCTCGATGGCCTCGTCCAGCGACATCTTGCGCGGCGGGGAGATTCCGAGCGACACGGTGCGCTTGCGATCCACGCGGCGCAGCCCGCCCGGGCCCACCTTGGTCTCGATGGCCATGAGGTCGCCGAGCGGCATCACCGCGCCCGACGGTGTCGCGAGCGGCACGCTCTCCAGCTCCTCCGGCGTGATCCAGCCGTCGGCGCGCAGGATCACGTCCATGCGCTTGTCGCCGTCGAAGTGCTCGCCGATCCACAGGCCATCGCCCATCGCGCGGATGACGTTGCCGGCGGTGGCGCGATTCCATCCCGCCTCCGTCAGGCGGCGATCGTCGGGCGTGATGCGCAGCTCCGGCTCCGCGGCTTCCAGGCCCTGCCATGGCTGCACCTGCGCGCCCGGCATCTTCTCTTCGATGAGCTGCATCGCGGTGCGCGCGACGGGGTAGAGCGACTGCATGTCCGCCGACTGCAGCATGAGGTCGATGTTGCGGCCATCGCCGAAGCCGCCGAACAGGTTGCCCTCGGAGGCGAAGGCGCGGAAATCGGGGAATCCGACCAGCACTTCGGTTTCCAGGATCTTCTGCAGGTCGGGGAGCCTGGACTGGTCCTTCACCCGCGCGCCGAGAGTGCCGCCGCCACCCGGCCACACCAGCACGTAGTAGTTCAGCAGTGCCGGCTCCTTCACGCCGTCCATGTAGGGCTTCATGCGCTTGGCAATCGTCTGCACGATCTCCCGGTCGATCGTCTCCACGCTCGCGCCCGGGGGGAACTGGAAGAACGCATCGATCGCCGCGCGCTTCACGGGCGGCAGGTACTCGAGCCGCGGCTTGAGTGCGACGGTCAAGAGGATGGGTACACCGATGAGCACACCTATCAGGATGCGCCGGCGCACCTTTCCGTCGCTGAGCCTCACCAAACGATGCGCAATGGCGGCGGTCTCGGCCTGCTTCTCGGCCTTGAGGGGAGGTGCCTTGACCCAGCGGGCCACTGCGACCGGCACCACCGTGACCGCCACGAACATGGAGATCACGTTGGCGATGGAGATCGTGAGCGCGAGGTCCGCGAACAGCTGGCCCTCGGCGTCCTTCATGAAGAGGACCGGCACGAAGATCGCCACCGTCGTAACGGTGGAGGCGACCAGCGCGGGCCACACCTGCTTGGTGCCGACGCTCGCTGCCTGTTGCGGCAACTCGCCGCGCTCCTGCAGGCGCAGGACGTTCTCCATCACGATGATCGCGGCGTCGAGCACCATGCCGACACCGAACGCGAGGCCCGCCAGCGAAATCACGTTGAGGGTGCGGCCGGTCAGTTCCAGGGTGATGAACGTCGCGAGCAGACAGATCGGGATGGTGAGGCCCACCAGCACCACCGCGCGCGTGTGGCGCATGAAGAACCACAGCACGCCGAGGGCGAGCAGCACGCCCGCGAACAGGTTGCTCGACACCAGGCCGATCGCCTGGTTGATGAACAGGGAGGGGTCGAAGGACTGCTGTACGGCCAGTCCCATTTCCTTCAGCTGGCCCTCGCGCAGCGCGCCGATCTCGGCCTTCACGGCGCCGAGCGTTTCCAGCACGTTCGCGCCGCTCTCCTTGATGATCTGGATGCCCATCGCCGGATTGCCGTTCTGCATGGCGAGGTTCTGGCGATCGC
Source organism: Steroidobacteraceae bacterium (assembly GCA_035761885.1). Taxonomy (GTDB): domain Bacteria; phylum Pseudomonadota; class Gammaproteobacteria; order Steroidobacterales; family Steroidobacteraceae; genus DASTQG01. The sequence goes on from DASTQG010000117.1 coordinate 8,458, forward strand.
CGCGTCGCACTTCGATCGTGGCGATGTCGCGCAGGCGCACGGCGCTGCCGTCGCGCCAGGCGAGGATCTGCTCGCCGAGCTGCTCCGGCGAATAGCGTCCCGCGAAGCGCAGCGCGTATTGCCGGCGCCCGACCTCGACGTAACCGCCCGAGGTGTCGTTCGCGCTGCCCGCCACCGCCGCCACGGCGGGAATCTCGATGCCGAGCTGCGCCGCGCGGTAGGGATCGAAACGGATCTGCAGCTCTTCCGGCGCGCCCGCGTTGACGTTGACCACCGCGACGCCCGGCACCGCCTCGATGCGCGGCTTGACCACGTCCTCGATGAACTTCTGGTAGTTCTCGACCGGACCCGGCGTGCCCGGCAGCAACTGGATGAAGAACCACGACAGCGTCTGGTTCGCGCCGCCGCCGCCGTCCTCGCCGAGCGAGATCACCGGCGGGCTGGCGTCGCGCGGCAACGGCGGCAGCTGGTTCATGCGGCTGATGACGTCGACCAGCGTCTTCTGCATGTCGGTGCCGACGTTGAAACGCAGGTTCATCCAGCTGCCACCCGCGTTCGCGAACGCGTTGAGCTGTTTCAGTCCGGGCATGCCCTGCAGCGCCGCTTCCTGCGGCTCGATGAGCTCCGATTCGACCTCCGCCGGTGCGGCCGCGCGCCACGCCGTGAACACGGTGATCTGCGGTTCCTCGATGTCGGGGAAGAGCTGGATCGGAAGCTTGGTGACGGCGAAGATGCCGAGGGCGATCACCAGCGCCACGACGACGACGACGGCTGCCGGATTGCGGAGTGATCCATCGGTGAGCTTCACGAGTGCCTCCCTCGGGCATGCCGTGTGGTGCGCCCACAAGACCCTGTCCCTGATGGAAAAGTTCCGACGACGCGAGGGTCGTCGTGGCACGCGGACTGTACGCGCGCACCCCCTGACTGTCGCCCTCGAGTCATTGGAGATCGGTAACGAGTCGCTGGTTTGAATATCCGAGCGGTTCGTCCTGAAACACCGTTACGCAAGCTTTCGCAAGGTCACCGAAACCCGATGACTTCGCGCACACGCCCACGGGGCGAGAGGCTCACGTAATTCGTGCCCCGGGCGGCTTCTTTGCCGTCGGGGCGGGCCGCGATCCAGTCCACCAGCAGCATGCCCTGGCATTCGCGCGGTTCGCCCGCGCGCCGCAACGAGATGCCGGGCATGTGCATGTGCGTGGCGCCGATGTGCGCACTCAACTCCTCTATACCCGCGATCGCGGCGAAGCCGTCACGAAAGCGCAGCGTCGGCTCGGCGAGTGCGCGCAAGATGCCGAGGCGCTCCTGCGAGCGCGATTCGTTCCAGGCTGCGAACCAGGTGTCCATGCGCGCCGGCGCGGCAGCGTGCTGATGTTTCGCGGCGACGTTCGCGAACAGCGAGAGCTGGAAGCGCCAGCCCGGATCGTGCATGTCGCGTTGCGCGGGCGTTTCGAATTCGTGCTCGAGATCGACCACCGTGCCGTCTTCGCTGTCGCGCAGCGTGATGCTGACGCGCGAGGCGCCTGGTGCGATCCCGTGCCCGCGCAGCTGCGCACCGTCGGGCTTCTCATATCCGTACGTGAACACGATGCTCTGATCCGGCACGAGCGCCTCGACCGTGCCGAGGGCGACGACGGAATTCGGGTATCGGATCACGACGCGCCCGCCTGGACGCGGCTCGATGGTGGAGCCTGCGCCCCACCAGGAAGCGAACAGCGCGGAGTCGGTGAAGAAACCGAACACCGTGGACCGCTCGGCGTTGATGAGCACGGAGCGTTTGAGCCGATGGGGCAGGGCGCTCATTGGCGCGGCCTCGCAGCCTTGGGTCGCGCCGCTCGCCCGGCCTTCGGTCCGCGCCGCGCCTGCTCCGCTTCGGCCTGGATCTTCAGTTGCCACAGCGCATCCTCCCAATGTCTCTCCAGCCAGCTGCGCAGCGAGCCGAGTGCGGTGCGCCGCGCGCGGTACAGGCGCGAACGGCCTTCGCGGCGCACCTGCACGATGCCGGCGCTCTCCAGGGCGCGCAGGTGCTGGCTCACGGCGCCGAACGTCACAGAGGGCAGCGCGCGATGGATCGCGCCGGCGGAAAGCTCCTCGTCCCACACCAGGCGCA
>DASTQG010000118.1:0-5479 GCA_035761885.1 Steroidobacteraceae bacterium
GCTTCGGTGGGATAGGGGCCCACGCCGAGAATGCCGTTCTCGCTCTGCAGCACCACCTCGATCCCGGGCGGAATGTAATTCGCCACCAGCGTCGGAATGCCGATGCCGAGGTTCACGTAGTAGCCGTCGCGCAGTTCCTGCGCGGCGCGCATCGCCAGTTGCTCGCGTGTCAGCATCGGATCAGACCTTGCGCGTCGTGCGCCGCTCGATGCGCTTTTCGTGCTTGCCCACCACGACGTGCTGCACGTACACGCCCGGCGTGTCGACGTCCTCGGGCGCGATCTGCCCGACCTCGACCAGCTCTTCGACCTCGGCGACGGTGATGCGGCCGGCCATCGCGCACATCGGGTTGAAATTGCGCGCGGTGAGCCGGTACTGCAGGTTGCCGTAGCGATCGCCGCGCCACGCTTTGACGATCGCGTAGTCGGCGGTGATGCCACGCTCGAGGATGTACGTGTGACCGTCGAACTCGCGGTGTTCCTTGCCCTCCGCAACCAGGGTGCCCGCGCCGGTGCGGGTGTAGAAGCCGGGGATGCCCGCGCCGCCGGCGCGCAGGCGCTCGGCCAGCGTGCCCTGCGGCACGAGATCCACCTCGAGCTCGCCCGACAGGAGCTGGCGCTCGAATTCCTTGTTCTCGCCCACGTAGCTCGACACCATCTTCCTGATCTGGCGGTTCGCGAGCAGCACGCCCAGGCCGAAGCCGTCGACGCCACAGTTGTTCGAGACCACGGTGAGATCCTTCACGCCGAGCTCGCGCAGCGCGGCGATGCACAACTCCGGAATCCCGCACAGCCCGAAACCGCCCGCGGCGATCGTTGCGCCTTCGGGGACGCCGCGGAGCGCTTCCAGCGCGCTGGCACGTACCTTGTTCATGCGTGAAGTTCGCTACTGGCCCCTGTTACAGACCTTGATAGTTCGGACCGCTGCCGCCTTCGGGAGTGGTCCAGGTAATGATCTCATACGGGTCCTTGATGTCGCACGCCTTGCAGTGCACGCAGTTGGCCGCGTTGATCTGCAGGCGCTTGCCGCCCGCGCCGTCGTCCACCATCTCGTAGACGTTCGCGGGGCAGAAGTTCTGGCAGGGATTGCCGTACTCGGTCCGGCAGCGCGTCGCGCAGATCGTCGTGTCGTGCACTTTCAGGTGCGCAGGCTGGTGCTCGTCGTGCGAAGTGGCGGAGAAGAAGACCGACGCGAGCCGGTCGCGCGGCGGCAGCGTGCGATCGACCCAGCCCCGGTCGGGCGACTGGAATTCGTCGAGCTTCCTGAGCGCCGACCAGTTGGCATGGTTCCTCATCGTCCAGGGCAGTTTTCCGAACGTGACGGTCTCGAGCACCGAGTTCGCGAGGCCGAACCACAGGCCGCGCTTGAACCCGGGCTTGAAGTTGCGCACCTTGCGCAGCTCGCGGCCGCCCGCGGATGCGCGCCAGCGCGCATCGAAACCCGCCGTGCCATCGGTTTCGGCAACGTGCTGGGCCGCCAGCATGCCGCTGCGGATCGCCTGGTGAATGCCCTTGATCTTCGGCAGGTTGACCGTGCCGCCCGCATCTCCGAGCAACAGCGCGCCCGGCATCTCGAGCTTGGGCATCGACTGCCAGCCGCCCGCAGCGATGGTGCGCGCGCCGGCGGACAGAATCTCGCCGCCTTCCAGCAGCGCCTTCATGCGCGGATGGTGCTTGAACTGCTGGAACGACTCGAAGGGTTTGAAGCGCGGATCCTCGTAGTCCAGGCCCACGACGAAGCCGACGTACAGGCGATCCCGATCCAGGTGGTAGACGAAGCTGCCGCCGTAGATGCGCGAATCCAGCGGCCAGCCGAACGAATGCTGGATCAGCCCGGGTTGCACGCGGCCGGGCGGCAGCTGCCAGAGTTCCTTCAGACCCAGGGCGAAGGTCTGCGGCGAGCGCTCCTCGCACAGCCCGTACTTCGCCATCAGGACCTTCGCGAGACTCCCGCGGCAGCCTTCCGCGATCAGCGTGATGCGCGCACGGATCTCGGGACCGGGCGTGTAGTTCGGGCCCGGCGTGCCGTCCTTCTGCAGCCCCATGTCGCCAATCTGCACGCCCGCGACCGCATCGCCTTCGAAGAGCGGCTGCGCCGCGGAGAAGCCCGCGAACACGTCCACACCCAGGCCTTCGGCTTTTGCGGCGAGCCACGGTGTGATCTGCCCCAGCGAGACGATGAAATTGCCCTGATTGTGCATCTGCGGCGGCGTGATCAGCCGCACCGCCGACTTGCGCGTGTACAGCAGGAACTCGTCACGCGTCGCCGGCACGCAGATGTCGGGCTTGCTGTCGCGCCAGTCCGGCGCCAGCTCGTCGAGCGGTCCGGGCTCCATCACCGCGCCCGAGAGCGAGTGCGCGCCGACCGCCGAAGCCTTCTCCAGCACGCACACCGTGAGGTCGGGCTTGAGCTGCTTCAGACGGATCGCCGCGGCGAGGCCCGCCGGGCCCGCGCCGACGACGAGCACGTCGTATTGCATGACGTCGCGTTCGGTCACTGTCGTCCTATTTTTTGGGCAGCAACGGCTTGATCCGCGGCATCGCCTCGAGCTGCGGGCGCACCTTGGCGAGATCGCCGACGATGACGATGGTCATCTGCGACGGATCGATGAAGTCCTGCGCCGCTGCGCTGATCTGCGCGGGTGTGAAGGCGTACACGCGCTCGACGAAGCGGGTGAGGTACTCCTCCGGCAGGCCATGCAGGTCGATGAAGGCGAGCTGGCCGATGAGCGCGCCGCGCGTGGAGTTCTGGATCACGAACACGCCGGAGCGATAGTTCTGAAAGCCGCGCAGCTCCGCCGGGCTCGGCGGCTCCTTGCGCAGGCGATCGACTTCCTTGAGGATCTCGCCGAGCGCGGCGCCCGTGTCGGGCGTGTTCACGTCCGCCTCCTCGGACCAGTACGCGCTGCGATAGCGCGCCGCGATGGAGCTCGCGGGTGAGTACGCATACCCCTTGTCCTCGCGGATGTTGGTGGTGATGCGCGAGATGAAGGAGCCGCCCAGCAGCGTGTTCGTCAGCGACACGCTCAGGTAGCGCGGATGGCTGGGGTCGATCGTCGGCACGCCCATCAGAATCGTGGATTGGGGCGCGCCGGGCCGGTCCACGAGCTTCACGCTCGCCTTGTTCACGGCGCTCGCCGGTGCGATCAGCGGCTCCGGGCCGCGCGCCCAGTCGCCGAACGCGCGCGTGAGCGCAGCTTCCATCGCGCCTCGCTCGAACTTGCCCGCGACGTAGATGCGCGTGCGCGCCGCGCCGAAGTTCTCGGCGTGGAAGCGCCGCACGTCCGCGAGCGTGTAGGCGTGCAACTGTTCCTCGCTGGGAAAGAGCCGGCCGTACGGATGATCGGGGTACAGCGTCGCAAGCAGTGCTTCATTCGCAACGTTCTGCGGCACGGCCCGCGCCTGCACGAGCTGGCGCTCGAAGTTGCGCTTGACGCGCTCGAACTCCGATTCGGGGAACGTCGGCCGGCGCAGCACGTCCGCGATCAGCGCGACCGCCTCGGGGCCTTTTTCGCTCAGCACGTCCATAGCCGCGGTGGTCTCATCCGCACCGACAGCCACGCCGACGCTGCCGCCCAGAGAAGCCGCTTTCTGGGCGATCTGCTGCGAATCCAGGCTGCCCGCGCCTTCCTTCAGCATCTCGGCCGTGAGGTCCGCGAGCCAGGTGTTCTTGCCTTCGTTGATGTTTCCGGCGCGCGTGATCGCCGTGATGGTTACCTTCGGAATCTCGCCGTACTCGATGAAAGTGACGCGGATGCCGTTGTCGAGCGTGCGCGTCGCCTTCGCGGGCAGAGTGAAATCCTTGGGTTGTCCCATCGGGGGCGGCGGTTCGGCGCCGCCCGCCAAGCTCGCGAATGCGCTGCAGAAGAGGGCCAGCGCGGCCTTGCGCGCGAGGTTCATGGCTTGCCCTCCTGAGCGGCGGCGGGTTTGGCCGTCTTGCCCGGCTCGATGCGCAGGATGGTGCGGTTCTCGGGGCGCAGGTACTTGCGCGCGGTCTGCTGGATCAGCTCGGGCGTCACCTCGGCGATGCGCGGCTCGATCTTGTTGATCAGCGCGGGGTCGTCGTCGAAGAGCGCGAAGCTCGCGAGCAGGTCGACGATGCCGAAGCGGCTCGCCTGGCCGAGAACGTCGTAAAGGTCGGAGCGGTACTTGGTGCGCGCGCGCTCCAGCTCCGCTTCGCTGACGCGCTCGTTCTGCAGGCGCGCGATCTCGGCGTCGAAGTCGACCAGGATCTGGTCGCTCGTGTGCTGGGCATCGTGCGTGAGCGAGGCGATCCACAGCATCGGGCCCTGGTAGTTGAACATGTTGCCGAGCAGGTTGATGCCGCCCGACACCGAGTCCGTGTAGCCCTTCTCCTGCACCAGCCGGCGGTTCAATGCGCTGTCGGCGCCCTGCAGCAGCAGGTAATCGATGAGGCCGAACGCGAGGTGCTCCGGGGTCCAGCGCTGCGGCACGTGATACCCGATCGCCATCGCGGGCCGTGGCGCCAGAGCGTCGGTGCGCGTGGCACGCTTCTCCCGGGTCTGCGGTGGCTCGGCGATATCGGGAATCGGCGGCGCCTTGCGCCGCGGAATGTTGCCGAAATACTTCTCGATCCAGCCGCGCGTCTGCGCGGAGTCGAAGTCCCCCACCACCACCAGCACGGAATTCTCCGGGCCGTAGTAGGTGTCGAAGAACGACAGCACCTCGTCGAGCTTGGCGGCTTCCAGGTGCTCCAGCTCGCCGTAGAAATTGTGCGCGTTGTACCAGTTCTCGTTGGCGTACTGCGGCATGTCGAGCCACGGGAAGCCGCCATAGGGCTGGTTCAGCACGTTGACCCGCACCTCGTTCTTCACCACGTTGATCTGGTTGGTGAGGTTGTCCTGGTTGATCGCGAGGCTGCGGAAGCGGTCCGCTTCACCCCACAGCATCGCCTCCAGCGTGTGCGCCGGCACCGTCTCGAAGTAGTTGGTGAAATCGAAGCGCGTGGAGCCGTTGAGCACGCCGCCGTTCGCCTGGATGAGGCGTACGAATTCCATCTTCCCGAGGTTCGCCGAGCCCTGGAACATCATGTGCTCGAACAGGTGCGCAAAGCCGGTGCGATCGCGCGGCTCGATGCGAAAACCGATGTTCACGTACACGCCGATCGTCGCGAGCGGCACCGAGTGGTCCTCGCTCAGCACCACGCGCAGGCCGTTGGGCAGGCGGTAGTAGTCGACCGGAATGTCGAGCGCCGAACTGGAAGCAGGGACCGGCGGGGCCGGTGGCGTCGCGGGCGGCGGGGCCTGGGTTGTGGCGGGAGCCGGGCTCTGCGTCGATGCGCAGCCGCCGAGGGCGAGCACGGCGCAGACGGACAGGAGCGACGAAGTGGAGCGAGGCGGGCGCGGTTTCATTGGATTCTCGCGTGCGCAAAGAGGGTGAAGCTTAGCCGGTTGGGATGGCCGTCGTCACAGTCGCGCCGGTCGCAACGCGAGGCGCGACTTTCATTACATGCACTACTT
>DASTQG010000119.1:0-4259 GCA_035761885.1 Steroidobacteraceae bacterium
CAGATCGCGCCGGTCCAGAAGGTCACGCGGGCGGCGCCGAAGCGATCGACCAGGACGCCGCCGATCAGCACCATGAAGATGTTGGGCAGGCTGTAGATGGCGTTGAGCGTGCCGAGCTGCGTGTCGCTGAACCCGAGTTGCCGCTGCAGCAGGTCCGCGACCGGCGCGATGGAGTCGTAAACGTAGTAGTTGCCGAACAGCGCGATGCTCGTGAAGACCAGGATCCACCAGCGCGCGGCGCTGCGCGTGCTCGCCTGGCCGGTCGGGTCTGGGGACGGCATCGTCAGCTCCAGCGGTCTAAACGACGCGTCACTCTACGCGCGGCCTGGCCGGAGGCAAAAAAAACCCCAAGCCTTGTGAGCTTGGGGTCAGAGAAGCGGACTTGATGAAGGGAAGGTAAGTCCGCTAGGGGATTCGCAACGTCTAGTGCAGCCTCGACCAGTGCAGGATGCGGATGTCATTGGCCCGCACGTCCATGCCCTTCGCCAGGATCTTCGCCACGGCCTCGAGGTCGTCGGCCACGCGCGGCACTTTGTTGAGCTCGACCACGCCCGTGAACTCGCTGACGTTCGCCGGCTGTTCGTTCATCAGGAAGTGGGTGTAAAACTTGGCTCCCATGGCGCGGGAATCTAGGGGAAGGCGACCCTTGGGAACTGTGATGGGACGCACAAATCCCTGCCAGTTCAGGGATTTCCGCAGGTTTTGACCTTGCATTGACATGGCGGAAGTGCCGCATGGGCCGCTACAGGGCACCCGTTCCACCGGGTTCCAAGTACATCACCGCGGAAGGCGCCCAGCGCCTGCGCGACGAGCTCGATCACTTGTGGCGCGTACTACGCCCGCAGGTAACGCAGGCTGTCGCCGCGGCCGCTGCCCAGGGCGACCGCTCGGAAAACGCCGAATACACCTACGGCAAGAAGCAGCTGCGCGAGATCGACCGGCGTGTTCGCCACCTGCGCAAGCGCCTGGATGGCATCGTCGTGGTCGATCAGCGCCCCTCGGACCCCTCGCGGGTGTACTTCGGGGCGTGGGTGGTCCTCGAGAACGAGGATGGCAGCGAGCGCCGCGTGCGCGTGGTGGGGCCGGACGAAATCGACGCGGCGTCCGAGCACATCAGCATGGACTCGCCGCTCGGCCGGGCGCTGTTCGGCAAGCGCGTGGACGACACGGTGCGCATCGAGGTGCCGGGGGGAGAGCGCGAGTATGTCGTGCTGGCGGTGACCTACGCAGCGCCAGCTTGAAAAGGGGACAGTCCCCTTTTTCTCGCTCCGCTCGAAAAAGAGGGACAGTCCCCCTAGACGCGGACGTTCTTGAACTGCCAGGGATCGGTCTTGTCGATGTCTTCCGGGAACAGCCGGCCGCGGTCGAACAGTGGATTCCAGTCCGTGTATTCGCCCACCACGGGTCCGAGATACGGCATGCAGATCTCGAGATTGCGCTCGTAGTCCATCTCGTCGGGCTCGATCAGTCCGCGGCTCGGATTCTCGATCGCCCAGATCATTCCGGACAGGCACGCCACGGTGACCTGCAGGCTGGTCGCATTGTTGTACGGCGCCAGCTTGCGCGCTTCGTCGATCGAGAGCTGCGAGCCGTACCAGTACGCATTGCGCTTGTGGCCCGCGAGCAGCACGCCGAGCTCGTCGATGCCCTTGGAGAGGATGTCCTCCATCATGATCCGCTTGTGATCCTGCAGCCGCCAGTTGCGACCGGCGAACTCGTGCACCGAGAGCACCGCGTTGTCGCACGGATGGTAGGCGTAGTGCACGGTCGGCCGGTAAGCGACGTTCATGCCGTCGCGCACGGTGAAATAGTCGGAGATCGAGATCGATTCGCCGTGCGTGATGAGAAAGCCGTGGAAGTGGCCGGCCTTGGGCGTCCAGGTGCGCACGCGCGTCGCGGCTCCCGGCTGGTTCAGGTAGATCGCCGACTGGCAGCCGAAGTCGTGGCGCGCACCGTCGCGCGGAAAATTGCGCTCGTGAGAGCCCCAGCCGAGCTCGGCGGGCTGCTGGCCTTCGCTCACGAAGCCGTCCACGGACCAGGTGTTCACGAATTCGTTCATCTGCTTCGGACGATTCGACAGCTGCGTGTCGCGCTCGGCGATGTGCACGACGCTCACGTTGAGCTTCTGCGCGAGCTTGCCCCATTCCTCGCGCGTGGCCGGCTTGCCCGGATCGACGCCGGTGTCCTTCGCGACGTTCACGAGCGCCTGCTTGACGAAATGCGACACGAGACCGGGGTTGGCACCGTGCGTGAGCACGGCGGTCGGCGCACGCGGGTTGCCGGTACGCAGCTGCAGGGCGTCCTCGCGCAGCGCGTAGTTCGTGCGCCGGGACGGCGGGATCGTCGGATCGGTGTAGCCGCCCGGCCAGGGCTCGATGCAGGTGTCGAGGTACAGCGCGCCCTTCTCCCAGCACAGCTTGATGAGCGCGATGCTGGACACGTCCACCGACACGTTGAGCAGGAAATCGCCGCGACCCACGAGCGGCTCGAGCACGCGCTTGTAGTTGTCGCGCGTGAGCGCGTTGTTGATGAACTTGACGCCGTGCTTCTGCGCGATTTGCTGGCCGTTGTCGTCGGCCGCGATGATCGTTATGCGCTCGGGTTTCACCTGGCCGATGTGCCGCAGGATCAGCGGCAGCACGCCCTGCCCGATGCTGCCGAATCCCACCATGAGGATCCGGCCCGGAAAATCCACGTGAATCGGATGCTGAGTCATGATGCTGTGTGCTCTGGCCCGGTATCGCAAAGAACCTTGCGAGGGTACACAGACGGCAGTTCCGATGCCACTGCCGCGCCGGCGCGCCGGGTCACCAGTGCGGTGGATATGTCCGCTCGTAACCGGGCAGCGATTCCACGCGCGCGAGCCAGCGCGCGAGCGACGGATAATTCGCTTCCAGCGGCAGAAAGCGTGAGCGCAATTCGACCGCCTCGGCGCGCATGAGTGCGCGCAGCAGGATCTTGATGCCGGGGAACACGACGTAGTCCACGGCGGAGACGTGCTCACCGACGATCCAGTCGCACTGGCTCAGGCGCGCCTCGATGACACGCGCCTCGTTCGCGACCGCGTGCAGCGTGGCGGTGATCTCGTCCTTCTTCGTCTCGTCCATTTTCCCGGGGAGCTTGCCCTCGAACACCGCGCGCGCGATGCGCTGGATGTGCGGCTCGGCGTTGGCCTGGTACTCGCAGATCACGCGCATGATCGTGCCCGCCTCGCGCGGCGAGCGGCCGAACAGCGGCGGCTCGGGATACTGCAGGTCCAGGTAATAAAGAATGGCGAGCGACTCGAAGATCACGTAGTCGCCGTCGCGCAGCACCGGCAGCTGGCCGCGCGGATTCATGCGCAGCATCTGCGGCGACTTGTGCTCCTGGCGCGAGAACTCGAGCCGGTGCGACTCGTACGCGAGGCGCTTGTGCTCGAGCGCGAGCAACACGCGCCAGGAGAACGGACTTCCGCTGCCCCAGTAGAGCTCCAGAGCCATGCCGGGCCCCTCTCATTCAGAGGTTTGAATTGTAAGCGCACCGCGCATAATGGCAGGCACCGGAATCGAGAGATGGACAGGTACACCACCCTCATCCAGCCGCAGCAGCTGGCCCCGCACCTCGCCGATCCGCGCTGGGCGGTCTTCGACTGCCGCTTCGACCTCGCGGACCCGGGCGCCGGCCGGCGTGCGTACCTCGCCGGCCACGTTCCCGGCGCGCAGTACGCGCACCTCGACGATGACCTGGCCGGCCCGATCACCCAGACCAGCGGTCGCCATCCGCTGCCCGACCCGCGTGCCTTCGCCGAACGACTCGGGCGTTGGGGCGTGGGCAACGATTCGCAGGTGGTGGTTTACGACGGTGCCACCGGGGGAATCGCGGCGCGACTGTGGTGGATGCTGCGATGGCTGGGACATAGGGACGTCGCCGTCCTCGATGGCGGGTTCGCCGCGTGGCAACGGGCGCAATTGCCGGTCGAGACCGAGACCCGCGCGCGGCCGGCGGCGCGTTTCTCCGGATCGCCACGCGATGCGGCCTGGATCGGCTCGGCCGACCTCGCCGAGTGCCTCGCGCGGCAGGACATCGCGCTCGTCGATGCCCGCGCGTCGGATCGGTTCGCGGGCCGCAACGAGACCATCGACCCGGTCGCCGGGCACGTGCCGGGCGCTCGCAACCACCCCTTCGCAACCAACCTCGATGCCGACAATCGTTTCTTGCCGGCCCTGGAGCTGCATCGCCGGTGGTCGGCGACATTGGGCGGAGCGCCGGCCGCGCAGGCG
>DASTQG010000120.1:0-5860 GCA_035761885.1 Steroidobacteraceae bacterium
AAGTGGCGCTGGAAGGATGTTCCGCGGGCATTGAGGGAGTATAGGAGTACAGGTACCGGATACTTGCAATAGTTGGCATTCTCGGAAAGCGCAGCACCGAGAATGCCAACTATTGCAAGTATCCGGTACCTCATCGGATCAAGTCGGGCAAGGCCCGTGCGGCCGTGCTGTCCGGGAACACATCGCGCTCGAGCGCGGCGGCGGGCACGCGCAGGTGATCGTGCAGCACGGACTTGAACACGCTGCGCAGATCGAGAGTCGGCGCCAGGTCGCGGCCTTCGTGACGCGCCCGTGCGCCAAGGCCCGGCCAGTCCGCGATCACGCGTCCGCCTGCGACGGCGCCACCGAAGAGCAACGCGCACGCCGCGGTGCCGTGATCGGTGCCACGCGATCCGTTGCGTGCGACCGTGCGCCCGAACTCGGTCACGACGAGCACCGCCGTTCCGGGCCACACGCCCTTCATGCTGCCGGCCAGTGCGCCGAGCACATCGTCGAGTCCGCGCAGCCGCGTCGCCAGCTGACCGGTCGCGCCGCCCTGCTGTGCATGCGTGTCCCATCCCGAGGATTCGAGCACGGCCACGCGCGGACCGTCCGCCGCGGACAGCAGCTTGCCCGCGGTTTCCGCCATGAGTTTCAGGCGTTGCACGTTGCCCGTGCGCGGTCGCGCGCTGCTACGTCCGGGTGCTTCGTCCTCAGCGAGCGCGTCGACGGAGGCCGCCTCCGCCAGCCGCGCCGACAGCACCGGATCGCCCGCGTAGAGGGTCGCTAATCGTTGCAGGAGTTCGGGCTCGACGTCGGGCAAGGTCGAAGGCGCCCAGGTGGCCACGGGCGCGTCTCCTCGCAGCACGAGCGGCACGTTCTGGCCGAGCGCGAGGCCGGACTCGTGGCTGTGCTGTGCGGCGACGGCTGCGAGCGCGCGATTGAGCCAGCCGCTCGCGGCGCCCGACGGTCTGGGCGTGCCGTTCTCGAGCAGGTTCTGCGCATCGAAATGCGAGCGCTCGCGGTAGGGCGTCGCCACCGCGTGCAGGGCAATGAGCTCGCGTGCCTGGTAACGCGCGTGCAGTTGCGGCAGGGCCGGGTGCAACCCGAACGCCGAATCGAGCCGCAGCGCGCCCTGCGCGGCGCCGGGGGGCGCGATGGCGAGCTCGCCGCGGGCCGAAGCGTAATTGGGATCGGAATACGGCGGCACTGCGCTCAGACCGTCGAGGGCACCGCGCAGGAGCACCAGCACGAAACGGCGTTCGCCGGGCGCAGCTGCGAAGGACAGGCCGGGGAGTTGGGCGACGAGCGCCGCCGCCGAGATGCGTGCAATGAGGTTGCGGCGCGTGAGCACGGTCATCTCCTCATGAACTCCGGGCTGAGGAGCATGAGCGCCACGGCCTGAGCGCCGCTCGCCGCACGGCTCATGCTGTCGCGCAAGGCTTCACTCGCGAGCGGTCCGAGGGCACCGGTGGCGATATCGCCTGGAACGATCTGCGTGTCCACGCGGTCGGCCAGGGCAACGCTCCATTCGATGCGCTTCATGAGCGCGTCGGAGCCATCCCAGTCGCGCGCCGTGTCCGGCCATCCCGCAGGCGAGCCGGGCGAGTAGGGACGCTGGCCCAGCAGCTCGAAGGGAGCGAGGAGCACGCGCTGCTCCCTGGGCTCGACGGAAAGTGCACGATAGGCCGAATAGGCGAAGTCCTGCGGGGTCTTGAACTTCGCCGGCGCCGGCTTCCATGCGCCGTCATGGTCGATCAGCGCACGATACACGCTGGGCAGATCGCCCTCGCTCTTCATGTACGCATTCGCGAGGCGCTCGACGCAATCGGCGGGCGGCTCGTCCGCCACGAAATGCCTCGCGAGCTTCGTTGCGAGGAAGCGCGCGGTGGCAGGATGCGCGGCGAGATCGTCGAGAACGGCCTCGCCCTGTTCGAGCCCCTTCTCGGCGTACGTCTTGCCCAGCAGGCGTTGCGCGCCGGGTTCGTGCACGTTGTCGCGAAAGTGAAAGCGCCCCGGCGTGCCGCCGGCGAGCGGTCCCTGGCCGCCCCCGATCGACCAGCCCGTGAGCACTTTCGCGAACGTGGTGACGTCCGCCTGCGTGTAGCCGCCGTTCACGCCGAGCGTATGCAACTCCAGGATCTCGCGCGCCAGGTTCTCGTTGATGTCGAGCTTTCGCTGCGCGCCGCGCCGTCCACGCCGGCCGCCGGCGCGCGCCAGGTCCGAGCCGGGCCCGACGGAGTACTGGTTGTCGAGATAGGCGATCATCGCCGGGTGTCGCTCCACCGCGTGCAGGAGGCGCACGAAGCGTCCGTTCACGTGCGGCCGGATCGCCTCGTTCTCCAGCGCACCCGCGATGCCGAGGCAGATCGGCTTGTCGACCGACACGGCGAAGTGATTGGTCCAGAACTGCACCAGGCGTTCGTGGAACGAGGCGCCGGTGCTGATGGCGGTGCGCACGCGTGCTTCCGCCTGGGCGAGATAGTGAGGCAGCTGGGTCTTGCGGATGCCTTGCGCCAGCGCTGCGGCGTCGGGTTTCTCGCCGGGTTTTTGGGGCTCGTCCCGCTTGGCGTCCCGGCGTTCTTCCCGGCTGTCGAAGAACTCCCGCAGGATGCGATCCGATGGCGCGAGCGCGGCGAGCGTGTCCGGCCGCGACGGTGCTCCTCGAATCTGCTGGCGCAGCCAGTCGCGGCCGTCTGTACCGATGGCGCGCAACTCACCTGGTCGGGCACCCAGTCCGAATCGGCACGCGGCAATGACGGCGGAGGTGCTCAAACGGTTCCCGCGAGGTGCTGGCCCGGCTCGCGTTACTGTATAACGCTTCCGATACGGGCCGGTTGACGGTCCGCACAGGCAACGCGCCATGCCTCGACCGCCGACACCCGCCCTGACCGTGGATGTGATCGTGGAAATGACCGATCGTGCCACCCGGCCGATCGTGTTCATCGAGCGCAGGCACGAGCCTCTGGGCTGGGCGCTGCCCGGCGGATTCGTCGACGTGGGCGAAACCGTGGAGCACGCCGCGGTCCGCGAGGCGCGCGAGGAAACGGGCCTGAACGTGACCCTGACGCGGCTCCTGGGTGTCTATTCGGATCCGGCGCGCGATCCGCGAGGACATACCGTGAGCGTGGTATACATCGGCGAAGCGCGCGGCGAGCCCCAGGCCGCGGACGATGCGCGCGCGGTCACCGTCGCCGATCCGGCGAACCCGCCACCCCTCGCGTTCGACCATCCCCGCATCGTGGCCGACTACCTGCGCTGGCGCGTGGGCAGCTCGGGCCCCTTCTGACGGACCCCGCTGGTAAACTACCCGGCCTTTGCAAGCCTGTGGAAATTGACCGTCCATGTCAGCCCATCCCGCCCTGCGCGAGCCGGTGTTCATTCGTCCCGCCGACCGTCCCCTGGAGACACCGCTCGGTGCCGCGATCAACGCGCGCTATCTGGCCGACGAAGCCGAGTGCGTTCGTGAGCTGATCGCCGCGGCGCGCCTGGCGCCCGAGCAGTCGGAGCGAGTGCGTGCCCTTGCGCTCGAGCTGGTCGAGGCGGTGCGCGGCAATCGCACGCGCAAGGGTGGGCTCGATGCCTTCCTCAAGCAGTACGACCTGGGTTCGCGCGAAGGCGTGATCCTCATGTGCCTCGCCGAAGCGCTGCTGCGGATTCCGGACTCGGACACGGCCGACAAGCTGATCGCCGACAAGATCGCGGCCGGCAACTGGTCCGAGCACCTGGGAAGCAGCGACTCGCTCTTCGTCAACGCTTCCACCTGGGGCCTGATGCTCACCGGCCGCCTGGTGCGACCCGAGCCCGAAGAAATGCGCAATCCCGGCGCGGTGATCGCGCGCCTGGCCACGCGGGTGGGCGAGCCGGTGGTACGCGCCGCGCTCAAGCAGGCGATGCGTATCATGGGGCACCAGTTCGTCATGGGCCGCACGATCGAGGAAGCGCTCGATCGCTCACAGGAGGGTGACAACCGCAACTTCCGGTACTCCTTCGACATGCTGGGCGAAGCGGCGATGACCGGCATGGACGCGCTGCGCTACCTCGGCGCCTATTCGCAGGCGATCGCCCGCATCGGCGCGCACGGCACTGCCGCGAGCGATGAGTCCGCGCCGTCGATCTCGGTGAAACTCTCCGCGCTGTTTCCGCGCTACGAGTTCGCGCAGCGCGAGCGCGTTCTGGCCGAGCTCTCACCCCGCGTGATCCAGCTCGTGGCGGAAGCGCGCGCGGCACGCGTGGCCCTCACCATCGATGCCGAGGAAGCGGACCGGCTGGAGCTGTCGCTCGAGCTGATCGACCGGGTGCTGCAGGCTCCCGCCAGCGCCGGCTGGAGCGGGTTCGGCCTTGCGGTTCAGGCCTACCAGAAGCGCGCGCCGGACGTGCTGCGCTGGCTGATCGGTCGCGCGCGCGACACGCGCCGGCGCCTGAACGTGCGGCTGGTCAAGGGAGCGTACTGGGACAGCGAGATCAAGCGCGCGCAGGAGCGTGGCCTGACGGGCTACCCCGTGTTCACGCGCAAGCCGAACACGGATGTGTCGTACCTCGCGTGCGCGCGCCTGCTGCTCGATGCGGGTGAGGAGATCTATCCGCAGTTCGCCACGCACAATGCGCAGACGGTGGCGAGCATCATCGTGATGGCGCGCGAACGCGGACGCCGCTTCGAGTTCCAGCGCCTGCACGGCATGGGCGAGGAGCTGTACGCGGAGATCGTCGGGCCGGACAAGCAGGACCTGCCGTGCCGCGTATATGCGCCGGTGGGTGCCCACGAGGACCTGCTGCCTTACCTGGTGCGCCGGCTCCTGGAGAACGGCGCGAACACCTCGTTCGTCAACCGCATCATCGACGAGCGCCTGCCCGCGCAGGAGATCGCTTCAGACCCGATCTCACAGGTCGAGGCATTCGGCGAAATCGCGCACCCGCGCATCCCGCTGCCCCGTGCCCTGTTCGGCGCCGAGCGGCAGAACTCCATCGGCACGAACCTCGCCGACGGCGCCGAGCTGACGCAACTCGCGCAGCGTGCCGCGCCTGCGATTGCCGCGTTCTGGCACGCACGCCCCATCGTGAGCGGCCGCGAGCTCGACGGCGCGGAAGTGCCGGTGACCAACCCCACGCACGGCGATGAGAACGCGGGTGACGTGGTGCACGCGGACGAAGCTGCCGTGGACGCCGCGATCTCCGCGGCTGCCCAGGCACAGGAGGACTGGAACCGGGCGGGCGCGGTGCGCCGCGCCGAGGCGCTGGAGAAGGCTGCGGATCTGTTCGAGGCCGAGCGCGCGCAGCTCGCGGCGCTCGCGGTGCGCGAAGCCGGCAAGTCGATTCCCGACAGCCTGTCCGAGGTGCGCGAGGCGGTGGACTTCCTGCGCTATTACGCCGCGCAGGCGCGCAAGGATTTCGCCGAGCCATTGCGGTTGCCGGGGCCGACCGGGGAGAGCAACGAGATCCGGCTCGAAGGGCGTGGTGTGTTCGGTTGCATCAGCCCGTGGAATTTCCCGCTCGCGATCTTCACAGGCCAGGTGGCGGCGGCCCTGGCCGCTGGCAATTCGGTGGTTGCGAAGCCCGCCGACCAGACGCCCCTGATCGCAGCACGGGCCGTGAAGCTCCTGCACCAGGGGGGCGTGCCACCCGAGGTTCTGCACTTCCTGCCCGGTCCGGGCTCGCGCGTCGGCGCGCGCATGGTGGGCGATCCGCGCGTGGTCGGCTTCGCGTTTACCGGATCGACCGAAACGGCGCGCAGGATCCAGAAGCAGCTCGCCGACCGTCCCGGGCAGCTCGCGACCCTGATCGCCGAGACGGGCGGCCAGAATGCGATGCTGGTCGACAGTTCCGCGCTGCCGGAGCAGGTGGTCGCTGACGTGGCGCTCTCGGCGTTCAACAGCGCCGGCCA
>DASTQG010000121.1:0-12783 GCA_035761885.1 Steroidobacteraceae bacterium
CCTGCATCTGCGCGCGACGCAGGCGCACCGCGCTCTCGAAATCTGCCACCACCAGGTCGAGCCAGGCGCGTCCCGGCGAGCGCTGGAACTCGGCATCGTGCTCGCCGAGCTTGGCGCGAAAACGCTGCTCCGCGCGTTCCACCGACGCCGCGTCGGCGGTGCTGCTCGACGTCATGTGGCGCGTCACGCCGCCGGTCACGCCTTCGAGCGCCCGCGCCAGCTCGGCCAGCGAGCGACGCGCGAACACGTTCTCGCCCTGGGGCAACCCCGCCGCACCCGCGGTGGCAATGCGCTCGCGGACCGCCTCCAGATAAGCCCACGCGGCCCGGCGCGTCTCGCGCCGGCCCTCGTGTCGCTCGATCAGCGTGGCACCGCTGCGCTGGTGCTCACCGATCTCGCCGTGCAGCGCTGCTCCGGATGTCTGTGCGGCGGGCGTATCGAACAGCTCGCCATGCGCTGCAATCGCGCGAGCGATGCGTTCATGCGCCGAGTCGACGACGGCCCGCGCCTTGCTGCCATCCGCTTCGAGGTAGGCGAGCACCGAACGATCGAACGCGGCCAGGGAATCGCGGATTTCGCGCGCGGCGCGCGCGAGGGGCTCGTACTGGCGCTGCACGAGCGCGACTTCCTGGGTCGCGCCCCGCATCGCACGTTGCACCAGGAGATTGCCGACGATGAACACGGTGCCTACGGCGAGCAGCACCAGCGCCAGCGAGGTGCCGATGGTCAAACGCAGGGAGCGCTTGGAAAGCGGGGCGGGAGACGGGTTCGTCCGCCGGGTGCCGGTTTCGGTCTTGGCGGGTGCCATGGTTCGTTTATTAAGAGGAGTACCCTGCCGCCAGGGGAGCACCTTGTCAGGGAATGTACGATGCTTCCGTGGCGCGCGTCTCAGCAAGACACTGAAATCAGCCGCTTATGACGTAGTTGGCAGACTATTGTCAAACAGCCGGCGCCTGAATTTGCGTTACGATCCTCCCCCCGCCCCTTCGGGCACTGCACCGACCCCGCCATGGTCAGCAATGAGCAACTGCAGCAACGCCGCATTGCGGCGGTGCCCCGCGGAGTTTCCAACCTCCTCGCCGTGTATGCCGACCATGCGCGCAACGCCGAGGTGTGGGACGTCGAGGGACGGCGCTACATCGATTTCGCGAGCGGAATTTCGGTACTGAACCTGGGCCACCTGCACCCCAGGGCGCAGGCCGCGGTCGCGCGGCAACTCGAGAAACTCGTGCACGCATGCTTTCAGGTCACGCCGTACGAGAGCTACATCGCGCTGGCCGAGCGGCTGAACGCGCTCGCACCGGGCTCGACCCCCAAAAAGACGATCTTCTTTTCGACGGGCGCCGAGGCGGTCGAGAACGCCGTGAAGATCGCGCGCTGCCACACGGGCCGTTCCGCGCTCATCGCCTTCGGCGGGGCGTTCCACGGCCGCACGTTCATGGCCTCGGCGCTCACCGGTAAGGTGCAACCCTACAAAGGCAGCTTCGGCCCGATGCCGCCCGAAGTGTTCCACGTGCCCTACCCCATCGCCTATCACGGCGTGAGCGCCGATGATTCGTTGCGCGCGCTCGACCACGTGTTCCGCACGGACGTGGATGCGTCACGCGTCGCGGCGATCATCATCGAGCCCGTGCTCGGCGAGGGCGGCTTCTACGCGGCGCCGACCGTGTTCCTGCAGAAGTTGCGCCAGCTCTGCGACCAGCACGGCATCGTGCTGATCGTGGATGAGATCCAGAGCGGCTTCGCGCGGACCGGCCGTTTGTTCGCGATCGAGCACGCGGGCGTCGAGCCGGACCTCATGACGGTTGCCAAGAGTCTCGCGGACGGTGTGCCGCTATCGGCCGTGATCGGCAAGGCGCCGATCATGGATGCGCCGGCGCCGGGTGGTCTGGGGGGCACGTACGCGGGATCACCGCTGGGCTGCGCCGCCGGGCTTGCCGTGCTCGATGCAATTCGCGAGGAAAATCTCGCCGAGCGGGCGCGCGTGCTGGGCGAGCGGCTGGTGAACCGGCTGAGGAGCCTGCAACCTCAGTTCGCCTGCATCGGCGAGGTGCGCGGGCTCGGCGCGATGGTCGCGATGGAACTGGTGCGCAACCGCGATGCCAACGCGCCCGATCCGGACCTGACCAAGGCGCTGACGCAGCTCGCGGGCAAGAAGGGGCTGATCCTGCTGTCCTGCGGCGTACGCAGCAACGTCATCCGCTTCCTCGCACCGCTCACCATCGAGGAAAAACTCCTCGACGAAGGCGTGGACATCTTGCAGGAATGCCTGCGCGAGCTCACGTCCTCGCAGCGGCAGGCTGTCGCGGGTTGATGAACCCTAGCGCGGACGCAACTGCGCGGCGCGTTCGTCGGCCTCACGCGCATCCGTGTTGCGACCGCGCGCACGGAACGAATCGGCGATGAGAGTCCAGGCGGCGCTCTCCGCGCGCGCGTCGCCCGTAGCAAGCGAAACGGCTTTGCGCCCTACGCTCTCGGCTTGCGCATAGCTCGCCTCGCGCATGCGCAGCTTTCCCAGTTCGATCCACAGCAGCGGGTTGGATGGCTCGATGCGCAAGGCGCGTTCCACCGTCGCGGCGGCTGCGGTGACATCGCCGTTTTGCGCCTGCTCCTGTGCCTGGGTCACCAACGCGCGCGAGGGCGGGCTCAGCGTGAACGTGCGGGTCGGACGTTGGGGGACGGGCTCCGGCGGCGGTTGCTCGGGCACCGCGGTGCCATCGGGCTGCGGCGGCACCTCGGGCGGCTGACCCGAGGGCGGCTGCGTGGGGCGCGGCGACGGCGGCACGTAAGGATTCGGCAGGCTGCACGCGGCCAGACCCGCCAGCACGAGCATCGCAACCAGGGCCCTCATTCGCATGAAACTCATCGCGTCATCTCCCGCCACCATTCTCGCGCGCGCTCGGCCAGGTCCTCCAGCGGATTCGTGCCGCAACCCGCGTGCACCGGCAGTTGCGTGCCTTCCGGCACCGCGACCAGCACCAGGTCCTCGCCCCCGCAATCGGCTCGCGCGCTGAGGCCGGTGGCAAACTCGATCGTCACATCCTCCAGCGCTTCCGGCGTGGGCTCCTCCCACGAGCGCGTGGGCAAGCGCTGCATGAGCTGTGCCCAGATCGCGAGTGCCCCGGCCGAGCCGGTCAGGCCGGTCGGGCGATTGTCATCGTAGCCGACCCAGACCACAGCGAGGTGGGTACCGGAAAAGCCGGCAAACCAGCTGTCGCGATAGTCGGACGAGGTGCCGGTCTTGCCGGCCACGATCATCTCGGGCGGCAGTGCGGCACGCGCCGCGCGGCCGGTCCCATGATCGATCGCGTGCACCAGCATGCGATTCAGCTGGTGAATCGTGGCTGAATCGGCCGCCGGCGTGAGCTGCAGGGCGAACGACTTGAGCGGCTTGCCTTCGGCATCGAGCACCGTACGCACGGCGCGCAGCGGCGTGCGAAAGCCACCGTTGGCGAAAGCGTTGTAGAGCTGCGCGACCTCCATGGGCGAGAGCTCGTAGGAGCCGAGCAGGAGCGAGGGGTTGCGGGCCGGCGGCTCCGGCACTCCGAGCTGCTCGAAGGTTTCGATGACCCGCGGCAGACCGACTTCCAGCCCGAGGTTCACCGTGGCGGCGTTGAGCGACTCCGCCAGCGCGCGCACCAGGGGCACGGGCCCGGCGTAGGTCTTGCTGAAGTTCTCCGGCCGCCAGAACTTGCGATTCGGCAGCTTCACTTCGACGGGCTCGTCCGCGACCAGGCTGGCCGCATTGAAGCGCCCGCTCTGCAGCGCGGCGAGATAGACGACCGGCTTGACCAGCGAGCCGATGGGTCGGTCGCCATCCAGCGCGCGGTTGAAGCCGCTGAAGCTGCCGCGCCGCCCGCCGACGATCGCGAGCACCGCCCCGCTCTGCGGCTCGGTCACGACCACGGCGCCCTCGAGCTGCACGCTCTTGTCCTTGCTGCGCTTGCCCAGCCGTTCGAGCTCGCGCGTGAGCGCCTCCTGCGCTTCGGCCTGCACGCGCGGGTCGAGCGTGGTGTAGATCGACAGGCCCGCCTCGGTGAGATCCGAGTCCCGATAGTCGCGACGCAGCGTGCGCCGCACGAAATCGAGATACGCGGGGTAGTACCCGGTTTCGCTCTCGAGCGCGAGGCCGAGCGGCTTCGCCTTCGCCGCGAGCGTCGCCTCGTCGGTGACGATCTCGAAGCGTGCCAGCAGGTCCAGCACGAGGTTGCGTCGCGCCATCGCACGATCGGCGTGCGTGCGCGGATCGTAGTAGGACGGCCCGCGCACGAGCGCGACGAGCAGCGCCATTTCGTGCAGCTCGAGCTCTTCCAGCGGCTTGCCGTAGTAGAAGCGGCTGGCGAGGCCGAACCCGTGGATCGCGCGCTCGCCGTCCTGCCCGAGGTAGATCTCGTTCACGTAGGCGTTGAGCAGGTCGTCCTTTTCGAAGCGCGTCTCCAGGATCATCGCCATCAGCGCTTCCTTGAACTTGCGCCCGTAGGTCTGGCGATCGTCGAGGAAATAGCTCTTGACGAGCTGTTGCGTGAGCGTGCTGCCGCCCTGCTCGATGCCGCCGGCGCGCAGGTTGGCCCAGGCCGCCCGCACGATCGCCTCGGGATCGATGCCGCGATGGCTGTAAAACTTGCGATCCTCCAGCACCACCAGCGCCTCGGTCAGCAGGCGCGGCACGCGCTCGGGCGGCACGACGATGCGATCCTCGCCGTGGATGGGAAAGATGCTGCCGATGAGCAACGGGTCCAGACGGAAGACGGGCACCGCGCGCCCGCGCGCATCGCTCAGCGCCGAGACACCGCGTGCGTCCGCGGCGATGGTGAGGAGCTGCGCCTCGCGCGCTTCGTCCGCGAAACGCACCTTGCGCGCGGCCAGCTCGATGCGTGAGCCGCGGCGCCGATAGGTTCCCGGCCGTTGCACGTCGTCAACCCGCACGTAGTGCAGCCGGTCGAGCTCGGCGGCGAGCTCGTCGGCGTTCAACGGCATGCCCGCGTAGAGCTCGAGCGGCTGCGCGTAGACCTTCGCGGGCAGCGTCCAGCGCCGGCCCTCGAACTGCGGTGTGACGATGCGATCGAGATAGAAGACGTACGCACCGAACGCCAGCAGCAACAATGCAAATGTTGCCAAGCCGAAGCGCAGCACCCGCCGCGCGGTGACCTTTTTCATCACTGCTGCCGGCCCCGCCGGCTCTCGATTCGCTTCATCCGGACGTACTGTCTCCTTCTGTACTGGATTGCCGACACCACCCGTGCCGCACCCTAAATGCCTTGTTTTCCAGCACCGCGCGCATGGCGGCATTCATGCCGCGTTGCCACCTGACGACAGTCGCAGGCGCGTTCGCAGCCCCGCGCACGCTGCGCAGAGGCGTGGCGCAGTGTAACTGACTGAATCGCCACACGCCGCGCACGGATGGCACGCCACCTGCACCCTCCTCTCCCACGCCGCCGTGGGCACGCTGCGTCCGGGGCGGACATGCAAGTAAACACATCTATGGAGCACGACACATGAACGGATCACTCAAGATTGCGGCCCTCGCGGCCCTCATGACCTCGGCAGCCGCTTTCGCGCAGGACCCGCAGCCCGCGCAGCCTGAGCAGCAGACCACGACGTCCTCGACGCAGTCGACGACGACTGAGACCACGATGGCGACCGAAGGCCAGTGGCCCGAGTTCACCACGCTCGACGCGAACGGCGACGGGTATGTGAGCAAGGACGAAGCCAAGGCCAACGCGCAGCTGCAGGCGAAGTGGGACGAGCTGGACGCCGACAAGAACGGCTCGCTCTCCAGCTCCGAGTACGCCAAAGCGAAGGACATGGGTAAGAACAAGTAACCGGTAGTGCTCCTCGTCGGGGAAGCCGTGCGTGCCACGAGGTGCGCCCGGTTTTCCAGGCGGGCGTGAGCAACGGGGCGAGCGGACCGGTAGCCTGCGGGCAGGCTTACCGTTCCGCATCGCCCTTTTTTGATTATTGATTGCACGGAATGCGCTATCTCGCTCTCGCCACCGACTATGACGGAACGCTGGCACATCACGGCCGGGTGGATGCGACCACACTCGCCTCGATCGAACGCCTCGCGGCCAGCGGCCGCAAGCTGATCCTGGTTACCGGTCGCGAGCTGCCGGACCTCAAGCGCGTTTTTCCTGAGCTGGATCGCTTCGACCGGGTGGTCGCCGAGAACGGTGCGCTGCTCTACACCCCTGCCACACGCAAAGAACGCGTGCTCGCGGACGCGCCGCCCGCCGCCTTCGTCTCCGAGCTCGAGCTGCGCGGCGTGAAGCCGCTGTCGGTGGGCGCGAGCATCGTCGCCACCTGGCATCCGATGGAAAACGTCGTGCTGCAGGTGATCCGCGACCTGGGGCTGGAACTGCAGGTGATCTTCAACAAGGGCGCCGTGATGGTGCTCCCGGCCGGCGTGAACAAATCCACCGGGCTCGCCGCGGCCCTCGAAGAGCTCGGCCTGTCGCCGCACAACGTTGTGGCGGTGGGCGATGCGGAGAACGACCACGCATTGCTGCAGTCGGTGCAGGCCTCGGTCGCCGTCGCCAACGCGGTGCCGGCGCTCAAGGCCGCTGCCGATATCGTCACGCGTGCGGATCACGGTGCCGGCGTCGCCGAGCTGATCGATTCGCTCCTGGAGAGCGATCTCACCGACCTGCAGCCGCAGGACGCGCGCCGCACGCTGCTGCTCGGGGTGCGGGCAGATTCCACGGAAGTACGCATACCTGCGCTCGGTCATACGCTACTCGTGGCCGGCACCTCCGGCAGCGGCAAATCGACGCTCACCACGAGTCTGCTGGAACAGCTGCGGGCGCGACGCTATCAGTGTTGCGTCATCGATCCGGAAGGCGACTACGACGAGCTGGCGGATGTCATCGGCTTCGGCACCGCGGAACGCGCGCCGGACGTCGCGGAGATCCTCACCGGCCTGGAGCGCCCGGGCGAGAGCGTGGTGGTGAACCTCCTGGGAGTGAAGCTGCAGGACAGGCCGGCATTCTTTGCGAGCCTGCTGCTGCGCCTGCAGGAACAGCGCGCGCGCACCGGCAGGCCGCACTGGATCCTCGTCGACGAAGCGCACCACCTGCTGCCGACGAACTGGGAGCCTGCGCCGCAGACCCTCACTCAGGCACTCACCTCGATGGTCTACGTGACGGTGCATCCGGACGCGCTGGCGCCTGCCGTGCGCGAGGGCATCGATGTCGTAGCGGTGCTGGGCGACGCGCCACGCGATGTTTTCAAGGCCGTCGGCATAGCGGTGCCCAGCGGGCTGCCAGCGCTCGAATCAGGCCAGGCGATGCTCTCGCTATACCGCGGCGAGCCTGTGATCGTGGCCGTGCCGCCGAGCCACAGTGAGCGCCGCCGCCACCAGCGCAAATACGCGAAGGGCGAGCTCGGGCCGGATCGCAGCTTCTACTTCCGCGGCCCGCAGAACAAGCTCAACCTCAGGGCGCAGAATCTGATCACGTTCCTGCAACTCGCCGAGGGCGTCGACGAGGAAACCTGGTTCCACCACCTCGGCAGCGGGCACTATTCCCAGTGGCTCGCGAATTGCATCAAGGACGAGGATCTCGCTCGGGATGTGCAGGCCGTAGAACGACAGGCCGCGCAACTGGACGCCGCTACGAGCCGCGCGCGCATCCGCGCTGCCATCGAGCAGCGCTACACCCTTCCCGAGGACGCGAGCCCGTTGTAACGCTTACCGACATGGAGGTCGAGGTTTGCGCATTGCACAAGTTGCTCCCCTCTACGAGCGAGTACCGCCGGTTCTGTACGGCGGCACCGAGCGGGTGGTTTCCTTCCTCACCGAAGCGCTGGTGCGCCTCGGCCACGACGTCACTCTCTTCGCCAGCGGCGATTCAATCACCCGGGCGCGCCTGATCTCCGTCTGGGACCGCGCGCTGCGCCTGGATCCGCGCCGCCCCGAGGCGACCTCACTGCACATGCTCATGATCGAGGAAGTGTTCAAGCGCGCCTCGAGCTTCGACGTGGTGCATTTCCACATCGATGCGATGCAGATGCCGCTCGCGCGCCGTCACTCCACGCCCTGCGTGATGACGATGCACGGGCGCCTGGACATCGCAGGGCTCCCGCAGCTCTACGGGGAGTACCGCGACCTGCCCCTGATCTCGATCTCCGATGCCCAGCGCGAACCCCTGCCGGAAGCGAACTGGCATGCGACCGTCCATCACGGCCTGCCGCCCGAGATGTTCCGCCCGAGCTACACGCCGGGCTCGTACCTCGCCTTCCTGGGCCGCATCTCTCCGGAAAAGCGCGTGGACCGCGCGATACAGATCGCGCGCGCGAGCGGCGTGCCGCTGCGCATCGCCGCCAAGGTCGATCCGGTCGACCGCCTGTACTACGAGAGCGAGATTGCGCCGCTCATCGACGGGCGTTTCATCGAGTATGTCGGCGAGATCGACGAGCAGGAAAAGAACGACTTTCTGTGCAATGCGCTCGCGCTGCTGTTCCCCATCGACTGGCCCGAGCCTTTCGGCCTGGCGATGATCGAGGCCATGGCCTGCGGTACACCCGTGATCGCGTTTCGTCGCGGCTCGGTGCCGGAGGTGATCGACGAAGGCGTGAGCGGCTGCATCGTGGACGACGTAGCCGCAGCCGTGGCGGCCGTCGGAGGCATGCCCCGCTGGGACCGCCGTCGCTGCCGCGAGACGTTCGAGCGGCGCTTCACGGCGCGTCGCATGGCCCTTGACTACTGCGAGGCGTACGAGCGCTTGAGGAGACGGGCATGGCGGCTGAGCAGCTGATCGACGCCGGACAGCAGTACTACATCCTCGCCACCGAGGTGCCGGTCGCGGAGCGCACGCTGGTCCTGAAGCAGGACGAGACCTTCGGCGTGTTCAACGACTTCGGCGACGTGGACGCCGAGGCGCGCTACGAGGAGGGCATCTACCACGCCGGCACGCGTTTTCTCTCGCGCCTCACCATCACGATGTCCTCGCACCGGCTGCTGCTGCTCAGCTCCACCGTACGGCGCGACAACGTACTGCTGACGGCTGACCTCACGAATCCCGATCTGTACGTCGGCGGCACCCTGCTCCTGCCACGCGGCACGCTGCACATCAGCCGCTCCAAGTTCATCTACCACGACGTCTGCTACGAGCTGGTGCGCGTGCGCAACTTCGCGCTCGCGAGCGTGGCCATCAACATCGTGGTGCGCTTCGCGGCCGACTATGTGGACATCTTCGAGGTGCGCGGCACGCGGCGCCTGGGACGCGGTCATCCGCGCGAGCCGCTGATCGGTGCGAATCGCGTGACGCTCGGCTACGAAGGCCTGGACCGCGTGCTGCGCGAGACCACCATCGAATGCAATCCGCCGCCGGACTCCATCGACGCCGACGAGATGCAGTTCCGGCTCCAGCTCGGCAGCCGCGGCGAGCGCACCATTGCGCTGGCCGTATCGTGCCGCACCGGCGAGCAGGCGCCGGAGGTGCTCGCGCACGAGCAGGCGCTGGTGCGGGCGGAGGTGCGCATGCCGCATCCGGACCGCCGGGAATGCCGCATCGAAACCTCCAACCACCAGTTCAATGCCTGGCTGCGCTCGAGCGGCGCGGACCTCGGCATGATGCTCACCGCCACGCCGCAGGGTCACTACCCATACGCCGGCGTACCGTGGTTCGACACGACGTTCGGCCGCGACGGCATCATCACCGCGCTGCAGACGTTGTGGCTGTGGCCGGACATCGCGCGCGGCGTGCTGGCCTTTCTCGCCTCGACGCAGGCGACGGACAGCGCTCCTGATCGCGACGCGGAGCCCGGCAAGATCCTGCACGAGGCGCGGCGCGGGGAGATGGCGGCGCTCAACGAGATCCCGTTCGGGCGCTACTACGGGAGCGTGGATTCGACCCCGCTGTTCGTGGTGCTGGCCGCCGCCTATTTCCAGCGTACCGGCGACCTGCAGTTCATCGGCACGCTCTGGCCCTCGGTGCTGGCGGCGCTGCAGTGGATCGATCGCTACGGCGACGTCGATCACGACGGCTTCGTGGAATATCACCGGCTCAGTCCCAGCGGCCTGGTGCAGCAGGGCTGGAAGGATTCGCACGACTCGGTGTTCCATGCCGACGGCACTCTCGCGGAGGGGCCGATCGCGCTCTGCGAAGTGCAAGGTTACGTCTATGCCGCCAGGCTCGGCGCAGCCCAGATCGCGCAGGCCGTGGGCGAGAGTGCGCTCGCGGCGCGACTCACCTCCGATGCGGCGGACCTCAAGCGCAAGTTCAACGCCGAGTTCTGGTGCCCGGACATCGACACCTACGCGCTCGCGCTCGACGGGAACAAGCAGCCGTGTCGCGTGCGCACTTCCAATCCCGGCCACTGCCTGTACGCCGGCATCGCGACGCCGGAGCACGCGCGGCGCATCGTCGCGGGGTTCGAGGAGGAAATCTTCTTCTCCGGCTGGGGCGTGCGCACCGTCGCCGAGAGCGAGCTGCGATACAACCCCATGGCCTATCACAACGGCTCGGTGTGGCCGCACGACAACTCGCTGATCGCCGCGGGCGCGGCGCGCTACCAGGCCAAGAGCACGGCGACCCGCATCCTCACCGGGCTGTTCGAAGCGGCGACCTTCTTCGACCTGTTTCGCCTGCCGGAGCTGTTCTGCGGCTTCCGCCAGCGTGGCGGTGAAGGTCCGACGCGTTATCCGGTCGCCTGCTCACCGCAGGCCTGGGCGTCCGGTTCGGTGTTCCTCATGCTCGAGGCGGTGCTCGGCCTGCAGATCGATGCGCCACGGCGCCAGCTCACGCTCAGTCACCCCGCACTGCCGGCCGATCTCGATGAGGTATGCCTGCGCGACCTGCAGGTGGGCGACGCGTGGGTAGACCTGCGCGTGCACCGGTACGAAGGGGCCGTGGGAGCCACGGTCGAGCGGCGCACGGGCAAGGTCGACGTCGTCGTGCACAGCTGAGCGAGCCTGAGATTCCGTCGCTCATTGCTTGGCGGATGTGTTCTCGGCCTCCACCGCGATCAACAGCTTCACCTCGTCGCCGATGGTGGGCAGGTAGGCGTTGACGCCGAAATCGGAACGCTTGAGCGTGAGCTGCGCGTCGGCGCCGCACACCGGATGCTTGCGGAACGGATGAGGTCTGCAGTTGACCGCGCCCACCTTCAGCGAGACCGGCCGGGTCACGTCGCGAATGGTCAGATTGCCGTCGACGCTCGCCAGCCGCTCGCCGTCGAACACGAACTGGGTCGACTTGAAGGTGATGGCGGGAAACTTCGCGGCATCGAAGAACTCGGGTTTCTTCAGGTGCTCGTCGATGGCCGGCACGCCGGTGCTCACCGAACCCACTTCCACGCGCACGTCCGCGCTGCCGGTGGCGGCAGCCGGGTCGTAGCTGATCTTGCCGGTGGTGCGGTCGAAACGGCCGCGGAAGGTGCTGAAGCCGAAATGGCTGATCTCGAACGTCGGGCGCGTGTGATCGCTGTCGACGGTGTAGTTCTCCGCCCCCGCCAGCGAGGCGGCGAGAAGGAACAGGGGCGCTGCAATCCATCCGCGGTTCGAGGTCGACATTGCGTACTCCGTTTCCACGGCGAGGGCGTGGAGTGGCACATCAGACATAACCCACCGCGAAAAGTGTCGCGCGGGCGCCGGTGGCAGGCGACCGGACCGGCTCGGTTGTCGCCAAAAACCTACGTCGGCATCTCTTGAGTGCAGGCCCTTGGTGTCGCATAGTCATGCGCAGAAATTGCACCTGTGAAGCCGCCCTTCGAGGGAAGCTCCCAGGCATCAGCGCACACGCTTTCGGGGAAGCCTCATGCGCGATTCGGACCCCACGCTGCCGGCGGCGCCAGTCGCCGAACGCACGTTCTACGTGATCAACCTGTGCGCCTCGCCGGTGCCGATGCCGCTGGAGATGCCACCCGGCTCGGGCCTGGAAGGCCTGGTGGTGTTCCGTTCGCACGAAGTGCAGGACGGGCGCCACCGCTACCGGCTGCACCTCGGGTATTTCGACTCGCGCGCCGCGGCCGAGCGGGCGCTGCCCCAGGTCCAGCCCCGCTACCCCACCGCATGGATCGCCGCGGCCCCGCGTGCCCGTCTCGGCTCTCTGGATGACACCGGCGCCACGGATTTCCGGCTGATTCATGCCCCCGGCGCGAAGCTCCAGGGCTTTTCAACCGCCGAGCCGGTTGCGCCCGCCCCGACCGCGCCAGCGCCGCAGGAAGCCGAAGAGCCGCAGCGCTACGCCGTGCAGCTCATCTGGTCATCCGATCGCACCGAACCGTCTTCGCTCCCGCCGATTGCGCTGTTCGATGCCTACACGCTCTACACCGTCACCTGCCAGCGCGGTGGCGTGCGCCTGTATGGCGTGCGGCTCGGATTTTTCCGAAGTGCGATCTCGGCCAGCCAGGTGGCTGTCTACGTGCGCCCGGATTTCCCCTCCGTGGCGGTGGTGCCGGTGAGCGATCGCGAGTTCGCATACGCGAGCTGGCTGGTTCGCCATCGCCCCGGCTCGCGGTCGGCCGAACAGACCGCGGCGACGCAGGCTGCCGCACCCGAGCCGAGCGCTCCGACCGCCCCGAGTGCTCTGACCGCAATAGAGCCGCCGTCCTCTGAGCAGACACCGGCGCGCAATCTCAAGCAACCGACGCAGGTCGAGATCGCGCAGATTCGTTCGCCACAAGAAGTCCCGCTGGTGTTCCTGGAGCCGGTTGCAACCCCGGTCTCTCCCACCGTGGGAGCGGTGCAGGAAGGCGCAGGCACCGACCGTCGCCCGCGGCACTGGGCTCACCAGCCCCGGCCCCCGGACCTGGATCGCGAAGCGCGCATCGCCGCGCTGGGCGCTC
>DASTQG010000122.1:0-7266 GCA_035761885.1 Steroidobacteraceae bacterium
GATGAGCGCCTGCCAGTCAATCGAGCGGCCTTCGGTCGACTTGGGCAGCTCCGGGAGCTGCGCCCACGTGGAGAGAAACACGGACTGCGGCCGCGATCCTGGCAACGCGCGCCAGATCTCCTCGGCCGTGAAGCTCAGGATGGGTGCCAGCCAGCGCACCATCGCTTCCGCGATCCACATCATCACGGTCTGCGCCGAGCGCCGCGGCGGACTGTTGGCCGCCGTCGTGTAGAGCCGGTCCTTGAGGATATCGAGATAGAAGCCGCCAAGATCCACCACGCAGAAATTGTGGACCTTCTGGTAGATGAGGTGAAACTGGTAGCTGCGGTAGGCCTCGGTCACCTCGCGCTGCAGCTGCGCGGTTCGCTCCAGCGCCCAGCGATCCAGTGCGACCAGCTGATCCACGGCGACCGCGTCGCGCGCGGGATCGAAGCCGTGCAGGTTGCCCAGCAGAAAGCGCGTCGTGTTGCGCATGCGCCGGTAGGAATCGGACATGCGCTTGAGAATCTCGTCCGAAACGCTCATCTCGTTGCTGTAGTCGGTGGCAGCAACCCACAGGCGCAGCACGTCGGCGCCGAGCGTGCTGATCACTTTCTGCGGCACCACCGTGTTGCCGAGCGACTTGGACATCTTGCGGCCCTTCTCGTCAACGGTGAACCCGTGGGTGAGAACGCCGCGATAGGGTGCGTGCCCGTGCTGCGCTACCGACGTAAGCAGCGAGCTGTGAAACCAGCCGCGATGCTGGTCAGAGCCTTCCAGGTACAGGCTGAACGGCAACCCGCCCAGCTCGGGCCGCGTGCGCTCCATGACGTGATGCGCCAGGCCCGAGTCGACCCACACATCCATGACGTCACCGACCTTCTCGTATTTTCCCGCTTCTTCGCCGAGGAGCTCGACCGGATCCAGGTCGAACCAGGCATCGATGCCCGCTTTCTCGACGCGCTGCGCCACCTGCTCGAGCAACTCGCCGGTGCGCGGATGCAGCTCGCCCGAGCTCTTGTTCGCAAACAGAGCGATCGGCACGCCCCAGGTGCGCTGGCGGGAGATGCACCAGTCGGGGCGATTTTCGATCATGCCGCGAATGCGCTGCTCGCCCCACCCCGGCGTCCACACCACGCGACCGATCTCCTCCAGCGCCCGCGCACGCAGCCCCGCCTGCTCCATGCTGATGAACCACTGCGGCGTGGCGCGGAAGATCACCGGCGACTTGTGCCGCCAGCAGTGCGGATAGCTGTGACGGTACTGCGCGCTCTGCATCAGGCGTCCCTTCTCCTGCAGAACGCGGATGATGTGCTCGTTCGACTCCCAGACATTCTCGCCGGCGAAGAGCTGCGTGGTGGGCAGGAACCGTCCATCGCCGCCGACCGGATTCTCGAGCGGCAGACCGTACTCGACGCCTACCGCGAAGTCCTCGTGGCCATGGCCGGGCGCGGTGTGCACGGCGCCGGTGCCGGCATCGAGCGTGACGTGAGCAGCGAGCACCACGGGCACCTGCCTGTCGTAGAACGGATGCTCGAGCTTGAGTCCCTTCAGTGCCGCGCCGGACACCTGTTTCAGATCGGTGTAGCGCGTCTTCGCCCAGCGCTCCACCACCTGGGGCACGAGGTCCGTCGCAACGATCGCGTACTCGACGCCCGATGCCGTCTGCAATTCCAGCAGCGAGTACTTGAAGTCCTCGTGCACGGCCACGGCCTGGTTCGCGGGCAGCGTCCAGGGCGTCGTGGTCCAGATGATCACGGCCGCGGGCTGCGCGCCCAGCGATTTCTGCGGCACGTCGAAGCGCGCTTCGAGGTCACGCAGGTCACTGACGCTGAATCGCACGTCGATGCTGGGCGAGGTCTTCTCTTCGTACTCCACTTCCGCCTCGGCGAGCGCCGAGCGACAGTCCAGGCACCAGTAGACGGGCTTGTAGCCCTTGTACACGTGGCCGTTGGCGATGATCTGCGCGAAGGCGCGCAGCTGCTCGGCCTCGTAGCGCGGGTGCATCGTGAGGTACGGCCGGTCCCAGTCGCCCATCACACCGAGGCGCTTGAAATCCTCGCGCTGTGCATCGACCTGCTCGTGCGCATAGGTGCGGCAGGCGGCGCGAAAGGCCCTGGCATCGAGTTTGTGCCCGACGCGGCCGTGCTTCTTCTCCACCTGGTGCTCGATCGGCAGGCCGTGACAGTCCCAGCCCGGCACGTACGGCGCATCGAAGCCGTCGAGCGTGCGCGACTTGACCACGATGTCCTTGAGCACCTTGTTGACGGCGTGACCGATGTGAATCGCGCCGTTCGCGTACGGCGGCCCGTCCACCAGCACGAACAGCGGCCGGCCCTTCGCCGCCTTGCGCAACTGCGCGTAGATGTCGCGCTGCTCCCACCACTGGAGCATCTCGGGCTCGCGGCGCGCGAGATCCGCCTTCATCGGGAAGTCGGTCTGCGGCAAGTTGATCGTCTGCTTGTAGTCGGTCATCGCTTCAGTCACCGGGGACTGTCCCCTTTTTCTCGCTCCGTCGCTCGCCCCATGCAGTCCGTCAGCGAAAAAGGGGACTGTCCCCTTTTCCAATAATCGCACGCGCCCTACGCGCGTCTTCGTGCATCTGCTTCACCAGCGCGCCCAGGTCATCGAAGCGCCGCTCCTCGCGCAGTCGCGCGACGAACTCCACTTCGAGCAGCCGACCATACAGGTTGCCGTCGAAGTCGAACACGTGCACCTCGAGCAGCATCTCCCTGCCGTCGACGGTCGGCCTCGTACCCAGGCTCGCAACACCCGGTCGCGCGCTGCCAGGCTCCACGCCTCGAACCCGCACCGCGAAGATGCCTCCCAGCGGCGATGCACGCCGCTGCAGCCGCAGGTTCGCGGTCGGATACCCGAGCTTGCGGCCGAGCCTCTCGCCTTCAACCACCCGGCCACACATCGAATAGCGCCTGCCGAGCCAGCGCGCGGCACGCTCCAGGTCTCCCGCAGCCAATGCCGCACGCACTCCGCTCGAGCTCACACGCTCGCCATCCAGCGTCACTGGCGGCAGCACGTCGACCTCGAAACCATGCGCGGGCGCCGCTCTGCGCAACGCTTCGACATCAGCCTCGCCCTTGTAGCCGAAGCGAAAATCGTGACCCACCATCAGTGCCCGCGCGCCCAGGCGCTTGTCCAGCAACCGCTCGACGAACTCCGCACCGCGCACGGTGCGCAGGTGCTCATCGAAGCGCAGCACGATGCAACGCTCCACGCCCGCGCGCTCGAAGAGCGGCAGGCGCTCGCGCAGACGCGTCAGGCGAGCCGGCGCGCGGGGCGGGTCCAGGTACTCACGCGGCGTCGGCTCGAAGGTGAGCAGCGTCGCCGGCACCCCCAGCCTTTTCGCGTGCTCACGCAGTCGCGCGATCATTGCCTGGTGCCCGACGTGCACGCCGTCGAAGGTACCGATGGTCAGCGCACAGCCGCGATGTTCCGCCCGCAGGTTGTGCAGCCCGCGTACGAGTTCCATAGCCCTGGGAATATCAGCAACCTGCGGGAGGACGATTATAGCGTTCGGCGCAGGTCCCGCACGCGCAGTCCGAGCAGCGCGAGGACCGCGAAGTACAGGGCGCCGCCGGCCAGCACGAGCCCCGCCAGTCGATAGACGCGGGTCCAGCTGTCCCAGGCCAGCCACTGCGTGAGGTCTCCTGCCAACCACCACAAGAGACCGGCCATGGCCGCATTCGCCGCCAGCACCTGCAGCGCCAGCCGCTTCCAGCCCTTGCCCGCCCGATAGACCCCTGTACGCCTGAGGCCCCGGAACAGCAGCGCGGAATTCACGAACGCCGCAAGGCCGGTGGACAGGGCCAGCAGCGCGTGCGGTGCCGGGAAGTTCCACAGCTTCGCCGCGGGCAGCACGACCGCCACGTTGAAACCGATGTTGATGCCCAACGAGAACACGCCGATGCGCACCGGCGTGCGTGCGTCCTGGCGTGCGAAATAGCCGGGCGCGAGCACCTTCACCATGCTGAAACCGATGAGGCCGAGTGAGTACGCCATCAGCGCATAAGTCGACATGGCCGCATCGTGCGCATCGAATGCGCCACGCGCGTAGATGGTCGCGATCAACGGCCCGGCGAGCACGAGCAGGCCTACGGCAGCGGGCGTCACGATCAGCACCACGAGCCGCACCGCCCAGTCCAGCATCGCGGCGAAACGCTCGGGTGACTGCTGTGCGTGGTGCGCGGACAGGCCGGGCAGGATGACCGTCGCGAGCGCGATGGTGAACACGCCCATCGGAAACTCCACCAGCCGGTCGGAATAGTAGAGCCAGGACACGCTGCCGGTCATGAGGAACGAGGCGATGACGCTGTCGAGCAGCAGACTCACCTGCGCGACGGAGGAACCGAAGATGCCCGGCAGCATGAGGTTGCCGATGCGGCGCACGCCGTCGTGCGACCACGCCCAGCGCGGTCGCCCCGCAACTCCCAGGCGCACCACGACGGGCCCCAGGAAAAACAGCTGCGCAGCGCCCGCCGCGAACACACCGATCGCCAGCCCCACGCCCGGCTGCGCGAACAGCGGCGCGACCCACAGCGCGAAAGCGATCATCACGACGTTCATCAGCACCGGCGTGAAGGCCGGCGCGCCGAAGCGCCCGTAGCTGTTGAGCACGCCGCTGCACAGGGAGACCAGGGAGATGAAGAAGATGTAGGGGAACGTCCAGTGCAGCATCTGCACGGCGAGGTCGAAGCGCGTGCCGTCGGCGCGAAAGCCGGGCGCGAAGACGAGAATCAGGATCGGCGCAGCCACGACGCCGATGAGCGTGAGCACGAACAGCGCTACGCCGAAGGTGCCCGCGACACCGCCCACCAGCGCTCTCACCTCTTCCGGTGTCTGTTTGACCTTGTACTCGGAGATGACCGGCACGAACGCCTGCGAGAAGGCGCCCTCGGCGGACAGCCGGCGCAGGAAGTTCGGGATCTTGAACGCGACGAAGAACGCGTCCATCAGTGCGCCGGCGCCGAACACCTGCGAATACACCATGTCGCGCGCCATACCGCTGATGCGGGATAGCAGCGTCCATGCCCCGACGACAGTGGTGTTGCGAAACAGGCTCAAGGGGCCGCGCGGTCCGGCTGCATGCCGCTGACTATACCAAAAACAGCAGTCTTTTCTTAGACTTACGTTTGACTCAGAAAGCGTGTCCGAAGTTGACAACCGCGCGCTGCGTCAGCACACTACGCGGCCTTTCGAATGCCCGGAACACGGGCGCCCTCAGCCGGAGTCGATTCCTTGGCCAACACGAAGTCCGCCGAAAAAGCCGCCCGCCAGGCCGTCAAGCGCCGCGTGCACAACGTCGCCGCCAGCTCGAAGATGCGCAGTGCCATTCGCAGCGTCATCACCTCGATCGACGGTGGCAACAAGGAAGCCGCGACGGCGAGCTACAAGGCCGCAGTGCCCGTGATCGACTCGATGGTCAGCAAGGGAATGATCCACAAGAACAAGGCCGCCCGGCACAAGAGCCGGCTCACGAGCCGCATCCGCGGCATGGCCTGAGACACCGCCCCGCAGTGCTCAACAAAAAGCCGGCTTCGAGCCGGCTTTTTCGTCTCCGGGTCCGAAAAGGGGACAGTCCCCTTTTCTAGCGCGCGTACAGGACGCGGCCCTGGCGCAGTGTGCAGGCCACTTTCGCAAAGTTGCGCGGATCGGAAGCAGGATCGCCTTCGAGGATCACGAGGTCCGCGTCCATTCCGGCGGCCACCTTCCCGCGGCGCGTGTCCTCTTTCCAGCGCGCGGCCGGTGCCGTGGTGAGCGATGCGAGGATCTGCATGGGCGTCAGCGCATGCGCCATCAAGCGGTACTCCTCGGTGGGGTCGTAGTCGCTCATGTAGCCCACGTCGGTGCCGAACAGCACTTGCCCGCCCTCGTGGGCAAACGCCCGCAGCTGTTCGATGGTGTCGCCGGTCGCAAGCTCGATGATGCCCTGCCCCACTCCGTTCTTGCGCAGCTCGTAACCCCAGAGCTTCAGCGTCGGAATCACGGCGATGTCGCCCGTCAGGAGATCCCTGATCAGCGCCTCGTCCCACACGAGTTTCTCGTCTCCGAGCGTGGTATGCACCAGCACGTCCACACCGGAATCGATCGCGATGCGCATGCCCTCGACGTCGGTGGGATGCGCGACCACCAGGCGTTGGCGCCGATGCGTCTCGCGTGCCACCGCGGAGGCAATCTCGCGCGGCATGTACACGATCCTGCGCCCCTTCACCGGTGTCGCAACGAAGAGCTTGGTGGCGTCCGCGCGCGCATCGAGATTCGCTCGCGCCGCCGCGATGGCCGCCTCGGGAGCATCCGGCTGCGGCAACTGCGCCAGGAACTCCGCCGGCATGTCCAGCAGATAGAACGGAATTCCCTTGGGCGGGTACAGCGGCATGCCCGCCGTGAAGATCCGGGGCCCCTTGATCTCATCGCGCGCGATGCGCTCGCGCAGCGCCACCGTATTGCGCACTTCGGAGCCCGTGTCCAGGACGGTGGTGAAGCCATATCGCGTGAGCATCGCCTCGAGGTGCCCTTCGAGCACGCGGGCGGGTTGCTTCGCTGCATTCGCGAACTTCTCTTCCGTGAAATGCACGTGGCTGTTCTGGAATCCCGCCACGATCACACCCGCAGGGCATGAGGCCTTGGCAGCGCCCTGCGGCACGACCACCTTGGCACGCGGGCCGACGGCCGCGATCCTGCCTTCGTGAACCAGAACCACGGCATCGTCGATCGGCGGTGCGTCGGGTGCTGTGTAGACGCGGGATGCTACGAGAGCGAGCGTCTTCGAGGGCTCGAGGGGTGCCTGCGCGTGAGCGAACGGCATCGCGCAAAGCATGAGCAGCCAGAACGGCAAATGACGCACGCGATCGACCTCCTGCCGCAACCCGGTTTCCTTACGAATCTTCCTGGCCCGCTTGCTGCGCCGCGCGCGTCACTTCCAGGAACTTCATGATGTCCTGCATCAGCGCCTGCGTGCCTTCGCCGGTGGCACCGGAAATGCGGAAGGTCGGACCCTTCCAGCGCAGGCGACGCACGATGTCCTTGCAGCGCGCCTCGACTTCCGCTTTCGGCAGCAGGTCGATCTTGTTCAGCACCAGCCAGCGCGGCTTGGCGGCGAGATCCGGGCTGAACATTTTCAGCTCACTGACGATAGCGCGCGCGTCCTTCACCGGATCTGAGTCCGGGTCGAGCGGTGCGATGTCGATGAGATGCAGGAGCACGCCGGTGCGTTGCAGATGCTTCAGGAACTTGATGCCCAGGCCCGCGCCTTCGGCGGCTCCCTCGATCAGG
>DASTQG010000123.1:0-2393 GCA_035761885.1 Steroidobacteraceae bacterium
CTTGTACGCCTCGACGCCCGCCGTCACGTTCGCTTCGACGGGATTCGGTTGCACGTCAGAGAAGACGGCGCAGCGCAATCCTTCGGCGTTGCACAGCGACACCGTGTCCGTCACCACCGGGAGCTTGGCGAGCCCGGCGTCCGTCACGAGGAGGGGAGTGGACATGCCGAGTTCGCGACACGCCGAAGGCAGTTCGCGAATCCGCCCCGCGCCGAAGCGGATGCTCGTCGGGTAGTTCCAGCGCCCGGACAAGGTCGGCTGCGCATTGGCGTTCATGTCAGGTCACCGTCCGTAAGTGAAACGACTTGGGCCGTGTCAGGTGCTCGTAGCCCACCACAGAGAGCGTGCAGCCGCGCCCCGAATCCTTCACGCCCACCCAGGCGAGCGCTGGATCGAGGTAGTCGCAGCGATTCATGAAGAACGTGCCGGTGTTCACGCGCGAACCGATGTGCAGCGCCGCCTGCTCATCGCTCGTCCACACGCAGGCGGTGAGGCCGTAACGGCTGTCGTTCATCAGCGCGATCGCTTCCGCGTCCGAGCTCACCCGCAAGATGCTCACCACCGGCCCGAAGATCTCCTCGTGCACCACCGGCATGGCGTGCGTCACATCGACCAGCACCTGCGGCGCAAGGTACGGCGTGTCCTCGCGATCCGCCGGAAAGCTCTTCGGGTCGATGAGACCGCGCGCCCCGCCGCGCAGCGCCCCCGCGAGCGTGCGACGGATCGCCTGCGCCGCTTCGGTGCGCACCACGGGCCCGAGCGTGGTATCGCGCTCGCGCGGGTTGCCGAGGCGGTAACGCTGCGTGAGGTCGGCGAACGCATCGACGAACTTCGCATGCAGCGCCTCGTGCACGTAGATGCGACCGATGCCGCAGCACGACTGGCCCGAGTTGAAGAACGCGCCGTCGACGAGGTTCTCCACCGCGTGCTCGAAGTTCGCGTCGGCGCGCACGTAGGCGGGATCGTTGCCGCCCAGCTCCAGCCCCACGCCGATGAAACGCTCCGCAGCGGCGCGCTGCACCGCGTGTCCGCCCGCGACGGAACCCGTGAAGGCGACGAAATCCACGCGCGCATCGCCGATGACACGCTCGGTATCCGTGTGCGTGAGGTGCAGCACCTGGAACACCCCGTGCGGCAGGCCCGCTGCGGCGAAGCATTCCGCGAAGCGCTCCGCGCACAGCGGGGTCTGGGTGGAGTGCTTGAGTACCACGGCGTTGCCGGCCATCAGCGCGGGCACGACGCTGTTCACCGCGATCAGGTACGGATAGTTCCACGCGGCGATGGTGAACACGACGCCGAGCGGCTCGCGGCGGATGAAACGATTGAATCCGGCCTTGGGGCCGGTATCGATGTCGCGTAACGCATGCTCGGCCGCATCGATCATGTAGCGCGCCCGCTCCAGCGTGCCGCGCACCTCGTTGGGTGCGTAGGCCGCCGGACGTCCCATCTGCCAGGTCAATTCCGCTGCTATCTCGTCGCGCCGGGATTCGAACGCATCGCAGAACGCACGGCACACGCGCGCCCGCTCAGCCAGCGGCGTTTCGCGCCAGGCACGCTGCGCCGCGACTGCGCGCGCGAGTGTCCCGTCGATTGCAGGCGCATCGGCGTAGGGCCGCTCGACGTAGAGGCTGCCGTCGACGGGGGAGATGGTTCGCTGGACCTGGGGCATGGAGGCGTCCGCGCTTCGCTCGCGGGCATTCTACCGGGGATTGGGACTACACTGGGGAACTCGCTTCCGCGAGCGTACTCTGAGTTCGTCGCGCTGGCAGGGCCGAATGTCCTGCCTCGCCCACGACACAAGATCCTGCTCTGCCGACGAGGGAGACCCCAATGAAGCGTTTCAGCCTCCTGCTCCTGTGCACGCTGCTCGGTGCCATTACGTCCGCGCAAGCCGCCGATCAGGCACCCTCCGCACCGGCCGCGCCGCAGCCATGGATCGCCGAAAGTAACAGGCATGCCGCCGTACTCCTCGACATCATCGCCAAGTACGGGCCCGAATCCGCATCGTTCCTCGGAGTGGAAGGGCACGATGACGAGATCTTCGACCTCAAGCCGCAGTTCGCGGAGCGCCAGGAAGCGGACCTGGTCAAGGCCGCGGCACAGCTCGAAGCAGCGCGCACCGCGGCGACCGATCCGCTGGTGAAGCAGGACCTCGACATCCTGATCCAGGCAGCCAATCGCCAGCGCATCACGACCGAGCTCAACCGCAAGCTGATGCTGCCGTATTTCGATCTGCCGCAGGCAATCTTCAACGGCTTCCAGAATCTGCTCGACGCGCGCGTGCCGCAGGAGCGCCAGGCGAATGCCGTGACGCGCCTGAAGCGCTACGCAGGCGCGGAGAAGGGGTACGAGCCGATCACGATGCTGGCGCGCGCCCGCTACGAGGAGAGCGC
>DASTQG010000124.1:0-8360 GCA_035761885.1 Steroidobacteraceae bacterium
CTCGGGTTTGACGCCGGTGAGGACCGTCGGCTCGAAGAAACTGCCGCCGAGCGCGTGGCGCTTGCCGCCCGCCGCGACCTTGGCGCCCTTCGCCAGCGCATCCGCAATGTGCTCCTCGACCTTCGCCACCGCGTTCATGTCGATCAGCGGGCCCTGGTCCGTCACTCCCTTGAGGCCGTCGCCCACGCGCAGCATCGCGACCGCGTCCACGAGCTTGCCGGTGAACTCCTCGTAAACGCCGTCCTGCACCAGCAGCCGGTTGGCACACACGCAGGTCTGGCCGGTGTTGCGGTACTTGCTCGCGATCGCACCCTGCACGGCTGCATCGAGGTCGGCGTCGTCGAACACGATGAACGGCGCGTTGCCGCCGAGCTCCATCGAGATGCGTTTCATCGTGCCGGCGCACTGCGCCATCAGCTTCTTGCCCACCGCGGTCGAGCCGGTGAACGTGAGCTTGCGTACCAGCGGGTTCGAGGTCATTTCGCCGCCGATTTCCGCGGCCGGGCCGGTCAGCACGTTGATGATTCCCTTCGGCACGCCGGCCCGCGCCGCCAGCTCCGCCATCGCCAGCGCCGAGTACGGCGTCTGCGTCGCGGGCTTGATGATGATGGGGCAGCCGGCTGCGAGCGCGGGTCCGGCCTTGCGCGTGATCATGGCGGCGGGGAAATTCCACGGCGTGATCGCGGCGACCACGCCGACGGGCTGGCGCAGCACGACGATGCGCTTGTCGGGCTGATGTCCCGGGATCACGTCGCCGTAGATGCGCTTGCCTTCCTCGCCGAACCACTCGATGAATGCGGCGGCGTACGCCACTTCACCCTTGGCTTCCGCCAGCGGCTTGCCCTGCTCGGCCGTCATCAGCATGCCGAGGTCTTCCTGGTTCGCGAGCATTAGGTCGGCCCAGCGGCGCAGGATCTGCGAGCGTTCCTTCGCGGTCCTGCCGGCCCACGCGGGAAACGCCGCGCTCGCGGCCTGGATGGCGCGCCGCGTCTCGGCCTTGCCCATCGCGGGTACCGTGCCGAGCTTTTCGTTGGTCGCGGGATTGGTGACATCGACGGTCGAGCCACCGTCCGCGTTCACCCATTCGCCGTCGATGAAGCACTGCTGCCGGAACAACCGGGAGTCTTTGAGCTGCATGGTGAATTTGCCTCGAAGAGAGGGCCTCGAAGGAGAGGATCAGTGTGCCAGAAGATCGGCGCAGGGTAGGAATAGATCGGCCGCGCCGCGGCCAGTTCACATCACCCGACGACCGACCCCGCGGGCGGACCGGCTCAGCTCGCGCGCACGACCTTCTGGTCGATGGCTCCGAAGATGCTGCGCCCCTGGGCATCCAGCATCTCGATGCGCACGCGGTCCCCGAAGCGCAGGAACGGTGTGACGGGCTTGCCCTGCGCGAGCTGCTCCAGCGTGCGCTTTTCCGCCAGGCAGCTCGAGCCCTGGCTGCGGTCGTAGTTGGACACCGTTCCCGAACCGATGATGCTGCCGGCGCCGAGCCGGCGCGTACGCGTCGCGTGCGCGATGAGCCGGGGGAAGTCGAACGTCATGTCCACGCCCGCGTTGGGCTGGCCGAAGGGCTGGCCGTTGATCCAGGAGCGCAGCGGCAGGTTGACCTTGCCGCCATCCCACGCCTCGCCCAGCTCCTGCGGCGTGACGGCGACCGGCGAGAAGGCGGTGGCCGGCTTGGATTGATAGAAGCCGAATCCCTTGGCGAGCTCGGCCGGGATGAGGTTGCGCAGCGACCAGTCGTTCACCAGCAGCACCAGGCGGATGTGCGAGCGCGCCTGCTCGGGCGTCGTCCCGATGGGCACATCGTCGGTGATCACTGCGACCTCGGCTTCCAGGTCGATGCCGAAATCCTCACTCGGCACCGGAACGTCGTCGGTCGCGCCGAGCAGGTCGTCCGCGCCGCCCTGATAGATGAGCGGCTCGGTCCAGAAGGAGGGCGGCATATCCGCGCCGCGCGCCTTGCGGACCAGCTCGACGTGATTCACGTAGGCGCTGCCATCGGCCCAGTGGTGCGCGCGCGGCAGCGGTGCGGCGCAGCGCGTCACGTCGAAGGCAACGGCGCCTGGCGCGGACCCTTTTTCCAGCTCCGCTGCCGCTTTCTCGAGCAGCGGTGCAGTACGAGACCAGTCGTCGAGCGCAGCCTGCAGCGTCGGCGCGATCTGCGGCACCGCGAGTGCGCGCCCCAGCGCGCGATCGACCACGACGAGCTGGCCGTCGCGCGTGCCGTTCTTGAGCGTCGCAAGCTTCACTTTGATTCCTGCGTCGGCGATTTCCAGCTGTCGACGTAATCCTTCCACTCGACAGCCTGCGCCGCCGCGCCGATCTCGAGCGCATCGCGCGTGTCGACCATGACGGCGATCTCGTCGGTGCCGGCCTTTGGCTGCTGCAGCATGTTCTTCAGCGCCTTCGGGTGCGGACCGTGCGTGAAGCCACCCGGATGCAGCGTCACCATGCCGGGGTGGATGTTGTCGCGGCTGAAGAAATTGCCCGCGTGGTAGAAGATCATCTCGTCGTAGTCGTCGTTGTTGTGGAAGAAGGGCACCTTGAGCGCCTGCGGATCGGTTTCGAACGGCCGCGGCACGAAGGTGCAGACGACGAACCGGTTGCCGACGAACGTGGTGTGCGCGGACGGCGGCAGGTGATAGCGGTGGCTCATCAGCGGCCGTATGTCCTTCACGTTGATGCGGGCGACGCTGAGGTCGCCGTGCCAGCCCACCACGTCGAGCGGGTTGAATGGGTACTTCACGGTCGACACCGCGCCGCGCCGCTTGATGCGCACCGTCCAGCTGTCCGTGTCGCTCTGCTGCGCCCGAAACGCATCGTCGAGCGCCGGCACGTCCAGCATGGCGGGATCGAAGATCGCGTGCGGCCCGACCAGGCCTTTCTCGGGCAGCGAGTAGCTCGCGTTGGAAGCCTCGATCAGCAGCGCGGTCAGCGGCTCGCTGCACTCCACGCGCCACATCGTGCCGCGCGGGATGATCACGTAGTCGCCGGCGGCGATCGCGAGGTGCCCGTAGTCGCAGAAGAACGCGGCGCGGCCGCGGTGCACGAACAACAGGTCGTCGCCGTCCGCGTTGCGCGCCAGGTGATCCATCGCGCCGCCGCACTGCCAGTACCGGATCCGCACCGCCGCGTTGTACAGCACTTCCGCCGCGTCCCACGGCGAGCCGCCGCGCGCAGCGATTCTGGTCAGATCGAAGGCATGCGGGCTGAGGGGGCCCTGGAAATCCACCCAGCCGGTGGGCGGGTGGCGGTGATGCAGGTGCGCGGCCGGGCCAAAGAAGCCCTCCTTGCTGATCTCGCGCTCGAAGGTGTCCGCGGGCAGGTCGGCGTGCGCCTGGCGCGAGGCCTGGCCTTCGACGCGGGGAAAGGAGATGTAGCGCTTCATGTCAGCCGCCTTGGCGCGCGCGGACGAGGGGGACGGCTAATTTAGTTTCAGATGAAACTGTAGGCAAGCTGCGCTTGCCTACCGCTGCAGGATCGCCGTGACGCCCATGCCGCCCGCGGTGCAGATAGAGATGAGGCCGCGCCGGGCGTTGCGCTGCTCCAGGAGCTTGGCGAGCGAGGCGACGATGCGAGTACCGGTGGCGCCGAACGGATGCCCGAGCGCCACGCTGCCGCCCACGACGTTCATCTTCGAGCGGTCGATGCTGCCGAGCGGCTGCGCCAGGCCGAGCTTCTCGCGGCAGTACTCGGGCGATTCCCATGCCTTGAGCGTGCACAGCACCTGCGCCGCGAACGCTTCGTGGATCTCGTAGAAGTCGAAGTCCTGCAGCTTGAGCCCGGCGTCCTTGAGCATGGCGGGCACGGCGTACACCGGTGCCATCAGCAGCCCTTCCTTGTTCACGAAATCCACCGCCGCTGCCTTGCCGTGCGTGATGAACGCCTGGATGGGCAGGCGGCGCTGCTGCGCCCATTCTTCCGAAGCAAGCAGCACGGCGGAGGCGCCGTCGGTGAGCGGACTGCTGTTGCCGGCGGTGAGCGTGCCCTTGCCGGTGAAGTCGA
This sequence comes from Steroidobacteraceae bacterium, assembly GCA_035761885.1. Taxonomy (GTDB): domain Bacteria; phylum Pseudomonadota; class Gammaproteobacteria; order Steroidobacterales; family Steroidobacteraceae; genus DASTQG01. Next base: position 4,012 of record DASTQG010000124.1, read on the forward strand.
AGGAGGGCTTGAGCTTGGCCAGTTTCTCGAGCGTCGTATCGCGACGCACGTTGTTGTCCATCTTCAGGCCCTGGAACTCCACGACCAGGTCGTCGTAGAAGCCCGCGTCGTACGCCGCCGCCGCACTGCGGTGGCTCTCGAGCGCGAGCAGGTCCTGTTCCTCGCGCGTGATGTGCCAGTTCTGCGCCATGCGCTCGGTGCTCTGCCCCATGCTCAGGCCGGTGCGCGGTTCGATGACCGCGGGCAGCACGGGCTTGAAGTGCCGCGGGCGCACGCCGAAGAAGGGGCTGATCTTCTGCCACGCACTGCGGCCACGGAAACTGTGCAGCAGGATCTGCTGGTAGTCGCGCGAGAACACCACGGGCGGATCGCTGACGGTGTCCGTGCCGCCCGCGAGGGCCGAGTCGATCTGGCCGAGCGCGATCTTGTTGGCGAGCTGGATCGCCGCTTCGAGGCTCGTGCCGCAGGCGCGCTGCAGGTCGTAGCCCGGCGTCTCGAACGCCAGGCCGCTCCCCATCACGCACTCGCGCACCAGGTTCCAGTCGCGCGAGTGTTTCATCACCGCGCCGGCGGCGGCATCGCCCAGCCGCTCGCCGCGCAGGTTGAACTTGTCGACGACGCCCCGGAACGCCGCGGTCAGCATTTCGGAATTGCCCACGTTCGCGTAGGCGGTGTGGGCGCGGGCGAACGGGATGCGCGAGCCGCCCACGATGGCGACGCGACGGACGGTGGAGCCGACGAGCATGGACCTGTCTCCTGGCAGTACGTGCGACGCAACTGCTTGGGTAGAATGCCAGCGATCCGCTCCTCACGCCATGTCCACCGCCCCCGCGTCCATCCTGCCCCTGCGATCACGCTTCACATCCGATGCGCGCGCCATTCTGCTGCTCGGCGGGCCTCTGATCGTGAACAACCTCGCGATCGCGGGCATGCAGTTCACCGACACAGTGTTCGCGGGCCAGCTGGGCGCGCGCGATCTGGCCGCGGTGGCGGTCGGCAGTGCCTTCTACATGTTCTTCTTCATCGGCGGCCTCGGCCTGCTGATGGCGATGAGCCCGCTGGTGGCGCACGCCTACGGTGCGGGTGACAACCAGCGCATCGGCAAGCTCGCGCGCCAGGCGCTGTGGCTCAGCCAGATCGTCGCCTTCACGCTCATCGTGCCGATGCTGTTCGCCGATCGCATCCTGGCGGCGATCGGCATCGCGCCGGAGGTGATCGACAAGGCCGGCGGCTTCGTACGCGCGATCTGCTTCGGCTTTCCCGCGGTCATGGCGTTCCTCGCGCTGCGCTTCGTGAGCGAGGGCATCGGCTGGACGCGCCCCATCATGTACACCGCGATGGTCGCGCTCGCCTCGAACGTCGTCGGCTGCTACGTGTTCATGTACGGCAAGCTCGGCATGCCTGCGCTGGGCGCCGTCGGCACCGGCGTGTCGAACGCTATCGTCATGTGGATCATGCTCGCGGTGATGCTCGCGTACGTGCGCCGGCACCGGGTGTATCGGCCGTTCGGCCTGTTCTCGCGCTTCGAGCGCCCCGAGCGCGCAACGCTCGGCGAGATCGTGGCACTCGGTCTGCCGATAGCCGGCAGCATCATGTCCGAAGGAGGCCTGTTCGTTGCCTCCGCACTCCTCATGGGCACGCTCGGCGCGACCGTGGTCGCGGCACACCAGATCGCGATCAACTGGGCCTCGCTCATGTTCATGATCCCGCTGTCGCTGCATTCGGCGACCACGATCCACGTCGGTCACGCGCTCGGGCGCGGTCGGCCCACGGACGGGCGATTCGCCGGGTGGGTCGGAGTTGCGATGTGCAGCGTCTTCATGACGGTCTCGGCCATCGCCATTCTTTTCTTCGGCGATGCAATCGCAGCGCTCTACACCCAGGATCCCGCCGTTCGTCCCCTCGCAGGCGCGCTGCTGCTGATGGCTGCTATTTTCCAGATCTCGGATGGTCTGCAGGTGGGAAGCGCCGGTGCCTTGCGTGGCTTCAAGGATGCGCGCGTGCCGATGCTCATATGCCTGTTTTCCTACTGGGGAGTCGGCTTTTCCCTCGCGTATGGCCTGGGCATCGCGCAGCAGCGCGGCCCCGCTTACGTATGGGTCGGGCTGATCGCGGGTCTGACGGTGTGCGCAATCTTGTTGTCCGTGCGCTACGCATGGTTGTCCGGCCGCGCCGTGCAGGCGGCGCGGGTATGATGCGCACCCTGCCCGCCAGGGACACAACAACACTCGCCGCGCCGGGAAGGCGCAAAGGGTCAGGCGTGAAGACACTCACCCGTGGAATCCTTGCCGCGATGATCCTGTTCTGCTCGGTCAGCGCGAGCGCCGCGAACGCGGCGCGCGACAAGGCCGAGCGCGATCTCGACAGGCTCGTGGACGCCTACTTCGAGGAGCTGCTCGAGCTCAATCCGACGTTCGCGACACAGATCGGCGACTATCGCTACAACGACCGCATCGCCAACAGCATCGGGCCCAAGTGGCGCGACGATACGCTGGCGATGGAGCATCGTTACCTCGAAGCGCTGCGCGGCATCGACGCCGATGCGCTCTCCGCGCCCGCGCGGCTCACCTATGACATCTTCAAGAGCGGCCGCGAGCGCGACATCTCGACCTTCCGCTTCCCCAATCATCTGCTGCCGCTCGACCAGATGGGCAATGCCGCCGCGGATTTCGCGGTGCTCGGCTCGGGCGCCGGCGCGCATCCTTTCGCGACGACCGCCGATTACGAGGCGTTCCTGAAGCGCATGGACGGCTTCATCGTCTGGATCGACCAGGCGATCGTGAACATGCGCGAGGGCATGAGCAAGGCAGTCGTGCAGCCGCGTCCCGTGATGGTGAAGGTGCTGGCGCAGTTCGACGCGCTCATCGTCGAGGATCCCGAGCAGAGCGTCTTCTGGCAACCGCTGAAGTCCTTCCCCGCGAGCGTTCCGGAAGCGGACCGCACGCGCCTCACCGCGGCGTACCGGGATGCGCTCGCGAACCGTCTCATGCCCGCTTACCGTCGGCTGCGTGACTTCACGCAGAAGGAATATCTGCCGGCCACGCGCACCAGTGTCGGCTGGTCCGCCCTGCCGCAGGGCCAGGACTGGTACGCGCAATTCGTCTCGATCTACACGACCACGGACATGCAACCGGCCGAGATCCACGAGCTGGGCCTGAAGGAAGTCGCGCGCATCGAGCGCGAAATGAACGGCGTGCGCGAGCAGGTCGGGTTCAAGGGCGACCTGCAGGCGTTCTTCACACACCTGGAGAGCGAGCCGAAGTTCTACTACGCGCGCGCCGAGGACCTGGTGGCCGGCTACACGGCGCTCAAGACGCGCATCGATGCGCTGCTGCCGAAGATGTTCAAGGACTTTCCGAAGGCGCCCTACGAGGTCCGCGCCGTGGAGCCATTCCGCGCGCAGTCCTCGGCAGGCGCGTTCTACGAGGCGCCGAGCGCCGACGGTTCGCGGCCCGGCATCTTCTACGTGAACACCTACGACCTGAAGGCGCAGCCCAAGTTCGGCATGGAAACGCTGTCGCTGCACGAGGCAGCACCCGGCCATCATTTCCAGATCGCGATCCAGCAGGAGCTGGAAGACATTCCGCGCTTTCGCCGCTTCGACGGCAACACGGCGTACGCGGAAGGCTGGGCACTGTACGCGGAGTCCATCGGCAAGGAGCTCGGCCTGTTCACCGATCCGTACCAGTACTACGGCCGCCTGAGCGACGAGATGCTGCGCGCGATGCGCCTGGTGGTGGACACGGGCCTGCACTCCAAGGGATGGACGCGCGAGCAGGCGATCGCCTACATGCTCGAGCACTCCTCGATGGCGGAGAACGACGTCATCGCCGAGGTCGAGCGCTACATCGTGATCCCGGGACAGGCGCTCGGCTACAAGATCGGGCAGCTGCGCATCAGCGCCATGCGCGCGCGCGCCGAGCGCGAGCTCGGCAAGAACTTCGCCGTGAAGGACTTCCACAGCGAGATTTTGCGCGACGGGTCGGTGCCGATGAACGTGCTGGAAATGAAGATCGACCGCTGGATCGCGGAGAAGAAGAGATAGAGGGAATGGCCACGAAAAACACGAAATGACACGAAAGAAGATGAAGAGAGATTAGCCACGGAAACACACGGAAACACACAGAAAAGAAGAATGAGTGCTGCGAAGAGCCGGAGGTGCTTTCGCATCGCAGTCCATTCACCTTGCTCTTCCTTCTGTGTGCTTCCGTGTGTTTCTGTGGCTCGATTTCTCATTCCTCTCCCTGACAGACAACGCAACGAGGATCATCCGATGAAGCTTCGCCAACTGCTGCCGGTACTGGCATTCGCCGCGCTCGCCGCCTGCTCGCGCAGCGAAGAGCCGAAGG
>DASTQG010000125.1:0-11966 GCA_035761885.1 Steroidobacteraceae bacterium
GAGGTAGATCGCGATCAGCACGATCGGCACCACGGAGAAGGCGGCCGCCAGCGGAACGTTTCCCGCGGTGCCCTGCTGCTGGTAGACCATCATGCCGATGAAGTAGCCGGGCGCTCCGACGACGCTCGGGATGATGTAGTCGCCGAGCGTGAGGGAGAACGTGAACACCGAACCCGCGGCCAGGCCGGGCAACGCCAGCGGCAGCACGACGTTGCGGAAGGTCTGTGCGGGACGCGCGCCGAGGTCGGCCGATGCCTGCAGGAGATTGCCCGGCACGCGCTCGAGCGCCGCGTGCAGTGGCAGGATCATGAACGGCAGCCACATGTAGACGAATACGATGAACATGCCCAGGTATGACGACGCGAGCGACGGCCCGCCCACCACCGGCGTCGCCAGCGCGGTGTCCAGCACTCCCTGCAGCCCGAGACTGGAAGCGAACCAGCTCGCGATGCCCTGCTTCGCGAGGATCAGGCGCCACGCATAGACCTTGACCAGGTAGCTGGTCCACATCGGCAGGAGCACACCGACGTAGAAAAACGCGCGCATGCGCGGCGAGGCGTAGCGCGCCATGTAGTTCGCGATCGGGAACGCAATCAGGGCGCAGGCGATGGTGACTGCGACGGCCATCGCGAGCGTGCGCAGGATGATGTCGACGTTGGCCGGATGCGTGAAGAGCTGCCGGTACGTTTCGAGCGTGAGCTTCGGAACCACCGTGGCCGTGAACTCGTCGATCGCGTAGAAACTCTGCAGCAGCAGCGCGAACAGCGAACCGAGGTACACCGTGCCCAGCCAGAGGAGCGGGGGCAGGAGGAGCAGCGCGAGGTAGAAAGTCGATCGGCGATGCAGGAACGTGGACAGGCGCCGCGCGGGGCCGGCGTGGGCGTATTGGAGCTCAGAGACCTGCGCGCTCACCTTCGGGCTCACTGCTCGGCCAGCGGCACGAGGCTGTCGGGGTGCCACACGGCGCGCACGCGTGTGCCGATTGCGAACGGCGACACCGCACCGGGACCCTCGGGACGCAGCACGGCCAGCTGGTCGCCGTCATCGCTGCGCACCTGCCAGCGGCTGCTTGCGCCGTGATACTGGATGTCGAGGATGGTCGCTTCGCAGGATGCGCTGCCCGCCCGCGCAGTTTCCCCGGCACCGATCAGGGAGATTGCTTCGGCGCGCAGCGCGAACGGGCCCGCCGCTCCGGTCACGCGCTGCGCGAATGCGCCCGCGATGACGTTCGCCCCGCCGACGAAGCGAGCCACGAATGCCGTGCGCGGGCGCATGTACAACGCGCGCGGCGTGTCGAGCTGCTCGATCCTGCCTTCGTTGAACACCGCCACCCGGTCCGCCATGCTCAGAGCCTCGCCCTGGTCGTGCGTCACGTAGACGAATGTGATCCCTAAGCGGCGTTGCAACGTCTTGAGCTCGATCTGCATCTGTTCGCGCAGTTTCAGATCCAGGGCGCCGAGCGGCTCGTCGAGCAACAGCGCGCCCGGATGATTGATGAGCGCGCGCGCCAGTGCGACGCGCTGCTTCTGTCCGCCCGACAGCTGCGCGGGCGTGCGATCGGCGAGAGCCTGCAATTGCACCAGCGCCAGCATCTCGGCAGCGCGGGCCCGGCGCGTCGCGAGCGCCGCGCCGCGCACGCGTAAACCGTATGCGACGTTCTCCCCGACGCTCATGTGCGGAAAGAGCGCGTAGTCCTGGAACACGGTGTTGACGTTGCGCTCGTACGGCGGCACGCCGGAGACGTCGCGCCCGCCGAGGAGCACGCGACCCGAGTCGGGTTGCTCGAAGCCCGCGATCAGGCGCAGGCAGGTGGTCTTGCCCGATCCCGAAGGCCCGAGCAGCGCGAAGAACTCGCCCGCGGCGATCGAGAAACTCACGCGATCGACGGCGCGCACGGTGCCGAAGCGGCGCGTGACCTCCTCGAATCCGATTGCGGCGCCCGCCTGGGGCGTCGCGCTCGAGCTCATGACGCCTGCCGCGCGATCAACGCCCGCCCATGACGGCAACGTAGTCGGTCGCCCACCGGCTGTAGGGCACGCAGGCTTCCTGGGAGCACTTTGCTTCCGGTGTCCGCCAGAACCAGATCTTGTCGAAGTTCTCGAACCCGTTGGTCTTGCAGCCCTCGGGCCCGAGCAGCTCGTTGTTCTGACACGCCGCGGGCACCGCGGGATTGGAACCGAACCAGGCGGCGAGATCGCCCTGCACCTTCGGGTTCAGCGACCATTCCATCCATTCGTACGCACAGTTCGGATGCTTCGCCTGGGAGTGCAGCATCGTCGTGTCGGCCCAACCGGTGGCCCCCTCGGCCGGCACCGTGGAATCGATGGGTCGCTTGTTGGTGCGCAGCGTGTTGACCTGGAACGGCCAGGTGCTCGAGGCGACGATGCCCTCGTTGGTGAAGTCCTGGACCTGGACGTTGGCGTCGTGCCAGTAGCGATGCACCAGCGGTTTCTGCGCGCGCAGCAGTTCCAGGACCGCCGCGTACTGGGTCTCGTTCAGCTCGTATGGATTCTTGATGCCCAGGTCGGGCTTCTTTGCCATGAGGTACAGGGCGGCGTCGGCGATGTAGATCGCCCCGTCGTACGCCTGGATGCGGCCCTTGTTCGGCTTGCCGTCGGGAAACTTCATGGCCGTGAACACCACGTCCCACGAGGCGGGCGCTTTCTTGAAGACCTCGGTGCTGTAGGCGAGCACGTTCGGTCCCCACTGATAGGGAACGCCGTAGTGCTTGCCGTCGACGAAATGCCAGGGCGCTTCCTGCAGGCGCGGATCGACGCTCGAGTAGCTGGGAACGCGCGTGATGTCGACCGGCTGCACGGTGTTGCCACGGATGAGCCGCAGCGAAGCGTCGCCCGAGGCGGTGACCAGGTCGTATCCGCCCTGCGTCATCAGCGACACCATCTCGTCGGAGGTGCCGGCCGTCTTCACATTGACCTTGCAGCCGGTCTTGGTCTCGAACGCGGTCACCCAGTCGTAGGCCTTGTCGGTTTCGCCGCGCTCGATGTAACCGGGCCATGCCACGATGTCGAGGCTGCCTTCGAGCGTGGTAGGCGCGGCGGCGGGCGCCGGGGCGGGTTCCTCTTTCTTCTGGCACGCAGTCACCGTCAGGGCGAACGCGGCAAGGAAGGTGAGGCGGCGCGTGGGCATACGAAGAAGTCGCATGGTTCTTCTCCTTCTGCGGTGAGACCGCTATCTTAGTCCTGCGCCGCGGCGCACGTCATCGATTGCGCGCAGCAACGCATCGAGCTGGGCCGGGCCGTCGCCGCGCGTCGACTCGAAGCGCAGTTCCAGCCCCTGGACGGCAAGCGGGGCGGCGAACCCGCGCTCCAGATCGGTGCGCAGCTCGGCGAGCGCCAGCGCATCGAGGTGCCCGACGTGCCGCGACTGCCGGCGCGCACGGTTGTCGAAGCGTTCCACCAGCACGCGACCGCTGCCGCCGCACAGAACCTGCACCAGCTGCGCGCCGTGCTGCGCGCGCAGGCGTTCGAACGACGGTGCGTGCTCGGGACGGAAATTTCCTTCGACGATGGCGCTGCGCTGGCCAGCCACTGCCCTTTCGGCGAGCGCGAGCAGGACGTTGAAGCTCGCGGTGCTCAGATTGCGCGACCACTCGCGGTCGCCGGTGCCCAGAGCGTCGAACAGCGCTTCCTTGACCACGTCCTTTTCGTAGACCGCGAATCCGAGCCGCGCGCCGAGGCGGCGAGCGAGCGTCGACTTGCCGCTGCACGGCAATCCGGTCACGGCGATCAGGAGCGGTTGCATCATCTCAGTCTAGTTGCCACGATCCCTCCCCGCCATGACAGTGAAGTCCCGGCGCCCCGGGTTCCGCGGGCGCGTCATTTCGGTCGACGTGGAAACCGTGACGCTGCCGAACGGCGCGACCGCGGAGATGGAGGTCATTCGCCATCCGGGCGGTGCGGCGGTCGCGGCCGTGAACGAGCAGGGCGAGGTCTGCCTGCTGCGCCAGTACCGGCACGCGCTCGGGCGCTGGCTCTGGGAGCTGCCGGCCGGAAAGCTCGACGGCGGCGAGGATCCTTTCGTCTGCGCACGGCGCGAGCTCGAGGAAGAGACCGGCCTGGTCGCGACCGACTGGCAACCGCTCGGGGGTGTTATCAGCTCACCGGGCGTATTCACCGAGGTGGTTCATCTCTATCTGGCCACGGGCCTGTCGCAGGGGCACGCGCGGCCCGAGGATGCGGAGGTTTTCCAGGTGGTCTGGGTGCCTCTCGCCGAGGCAGTTCGGCGCGCACAGACCGGTGAGATCGAGGACGCAAAAACACTCGCCGGAATCTGGCGTGCGAGCAGCAGATTGCGCGAGTCGTAGTGCGAACCCGTTCGCATTCGCGCGCCTTAAGTTAACGGTCCCGCCTACACGCCTCACCCCACCGGGGCTGTGACCGGATCGTGATTCGCAACACGAAATTCCTACAAGCCCCTCGCGTACGCTGCACAGCACTATCCGGGGCCGCGCCAGCAGGCGCATACATTCGAGCACAACCGTGAGCCGAAGATTTTTCGACGATGACGAGGACAGCGAAACCGCGGCCGAGCGATCGGGGCGCGTGACTTTCGACGACCGCGGCAACGCGGTGTGGGCGGCGGGGCGACGCAAGCGCACTTCGCAGCCCGTGCTGTCGCTCGCGGAAGAAGTGGTGCCGGCTGCCGGCCCGGTCAAGCACAACCGCACCGGCCTGAAGAGCGGCTACGACCCGTACGAGAGCGGCTTGCTCAAGGGCGGCAAGAAGGAAGCTTTCCGCAAGAAGAAGAATCTCGCCGCGCTCTCGAAGTGGATCCAGCTGAAGAAGAACATGGGCTCGGGCTCCGCCGAGTAGCCCGATTCCGATCGCGACCGATCAGACCACGCTGGTGCGTGCCGCCTCGATGAGGCGGATCTTGGGCGCGTGCGTCAGGCGGTAGAACGCACGCAGCTCGCGCACCAGCGCTTCGCACCGGATCTTCCCGCGGCCCAGGAACCTGCGCTCCAGGAGCGCACAGAAGCGCGCGGCATAGCGGCTCGCCGACTCGTACAGCTCGCGACGCGCGGCGGGCAATCCCTGGTCCACGTGAGCGCGCTCGAACAGCCAGTTGTGCAGCCGCCGCGGAAACCGCCCGGCGTGCTGCGCCCCCAGCACGAACAGCGTCACCGCGTACTTGTCGACCTCCGCCTGCATCTCCAGCTCGTGCACGGACACGGGACGATTGCGCGCGGCGTTCCACGCGAGATAGTGAAAATGGCTCACGCCCTCGAGCGCGGTCCAGTAGTCGCCGATGTTGGCAGCGTCCAGCCGCAGCATCGGATCGCGCGCGCGCAGCCGTTCGAGCACTTCGCCCGCGAGATACAGCGCAACGTCGACGGAGCGCGCGCTTTGCCGCACGAACAACTGCTCGTCCGCGGCGCAGGAATACCCCGGCAGCGCGCGCGGATCGGTGACGAGGAAGTCCTGAACGTCGAGATCCACCTCGGTGTCGTACAGGCGGTTGAGCAGGGCCTGCAACTCCCGAAGCAGCATCGCGACGCTCCTAGTGGCGGAAGGTCGCTGCTGCGCTGTCGGCAGCGAGCGGCTGGACACCGAGCCGCCGCAGGATCTCGTGGGCCCGTGCACTGCCAGTCTTCATCCAGATCTCGTACAGGCGCAGGATGTCGCGATCGGTGTGTGTGTGCGCCATTTCACTCACTTCGTTGAGCGCATCGACCAGGCGCTGGAACTTCGCGGCCAGCTCGCTGAAGACGCCCGAGAGCGCGCGGCCGCGGCTGCCGCTGAGCAGCCCCGCGAGCGAGGCGTAGGCGCGCCCGCCCATGGCGATGTGGTAGTCGATGTCGACGAGCTTGCGCGCGAAACTGCCGGCGAAGAACCCCGCGACGAACAGCGACACGTCGCCCAGGCGTTGCAAGCCGCGAGTGCGCTCCGCGGCGGTGGGCGCCTGCAGAGCTTCGGAGAGCATCATCACCAGGGGTTTGAGCCCGGCGCGCTCGGATTCGTTGTCGTAGAGCGCGTCGGCGCGCGAGAACAGGGTGAGGAGGTTGACCACGTAATGCTCGGTGTGGTCGTTCACCTCGAGCTTCTGGTGAGACAGCGCCGAATGCAGCGACTCGCGGAAGAACTCCTGCAGGTTGCCGACGGCGATCACCGTGCCTTGGGGCTCGCGGCTGTTCATGTCCACCTCGTCCGATGTACGGCTGTCATGCTCTACGAGTCGCTCCGCCTCCCTGAAACTTGACACCACCCACCTCCTGCAGACTGTGACATGCCGCGAAAGATTCCCTTCGCCGCGCGTCCACGGCGTGCACAGCGCACACTCCGGCGCTGGCAGCCAGGCAGGCAGAGTGCCAATCGCCGCTTGAGTCTCTCGCGCTTCTGGTTTCTACTCCCCGGCCAATGACGCCGATTCGCGCCGCAGAAGCGCCCGCCTACGATTTCACCGGACAGCTCGTGGTCATCACCGGCGCAAGCCGTGGCCTCGGGGAAGGCTGCGCGCGGGCGTTCGCCGCGGCGGGGGCCGAGGTCGTGCTGGTGGGTCGCAGCGCGCAGCCGCTCGAAACCCTGCGCGGGCAGATCGAAGCCGCCGGGGGCAAGGCGCGCGTGCTGGTGTGCGACGTGACCGACGCCGAACGCGTGCGACAGACGATCGGAGCCCTGGAACGCTGCGACGTGCTGGTGAACAACGCCGGCGCGAACAAGCCCCAGCCTTTTCTCGAAGTGGACCTGCCGACGCTCGACGAGTTGCTCGACCTCAACGTGCGCTCGATGTTCGTCGTGGCGCAAAGCGCCGCGCGACTGATGGTCGCGGCCGGGCGCGGCGCGATCGTCAACATGTCCTCGCAGATGGGTCACGTGGGCGGACCGAACCGCACCGTGTACTGCGCGGCCAAGCACGCGATCGAGGGACTCACGAAGGCGATGGCGATCGAGCTGGCGCCGCGCGGCGTGCGCGTGAACGCGGTGGCGCCGACCTACATCCTCACGCCCATGACCGAGCCGTACTTCGAGAACGAGCGCTTCCGGCAAGAGGTCATCTCGCGCATTCCAGTGGGCCGCATCGGCGAGGTCGCCGAGGTGGTGAACGCGGTCCTGTTCCTGTCCTCCTCGCACGCCTCGCTGATCACGGGCACGAGCCTGCGGGTCGACGGCGGCTACACGGCTCAATAGGCGCACGCCCGTCCCGACACGTGCTCGGCTTCACCCGCTATCAATGGCTCGTGATCGCCGCCGCGTGGCTCGGCTGGGGCTTCGACATTTTCGACGCCCTGCTCTTCAACTTCGTCGCGCCGAACTGCATTCCGACGCTGCTCGGGCTCACACCGGGCAGCGCCGAAGCGCGTGCGCCCACGGTGTACTGGACCGGAGTCATGTCATCGATGCTGCTGATCGGCTGGGCGATCGGCGGCGTCCTGTTCGGAATGCTGGCGGATCGCTGGGGCCGGCAGCGGGTGCTGCTCGCGACGATTCTTCTGTACAGCGTCGGCACGGGACTGTGCGCGCTGTCCACGGAGCTGTGGCACCTGATCGTGTTCCGCGCCCTGGCGAGCCTGGGGATCGGGGGCGAATGGGCCGTGGGCGCGGTGCTGGTGGCGGAAGCCGTGCCCGAATCGCGGCGCGTCGAAGCCGCCGCGATCATGCAGACCGCATCCCCCGTGGGACTCGCGCTCGCCACGTTCGTGAACTTCAAGATCGCGGGTGAGTGGCTCGCGTCCTCGCCGGAAACCTCGTGGCGCTACGTCTTCCTGTGCGGCCTCGTGCCGGCGGCGCTGGCACTGTTCGTGCGATTGTTCCTGCGCGAGTCGCAGCGCTTCGACGCCGCACGCGCGACCACGCGACCCGAGCCGCTCGGCGCGCTGTTCGCGCCGGGCATGCTCCGACGCACGCTCAGCGGTCTCATGACCGCGATCATCGCGCTGCTGGCGTGGTGGAGCTGCAACGCGTTCCTGCCGATCCTCGGCTCCGGGTTCGCGGTGGACTACGGGCTGGCGAACGGCCTGGATCCCGCGGCGACACGCGCGCTCGCCGAGAGCTGGAAGGTGTGGGCCGCCACCTGGTTCAACATCGGCGGATTCATCGGCACGATGCTCGCCATCCCGCTCGCCTGGCGCTTCGGCCGGCGCGCGATCTTCACGGTGTACTTCGGACTGTCCCTGCTTTCCATCCTGCTCGTGTTCGGGCTCGACTGGGCACCGCTGCACCGGTTGCAGGGTTTCTTCTTCGTCGGCTTCACCGTGTATGGAATCTTCGGCGTGTTCGCGTTCTACCTGCCGGAGCTGTTCCCGACGCGGCTGCGCGCGACGGGCTCGGGCCTGTGCTACAACCTCGGCCGCGTGATCGCCGCGTTCGGACCGTTCGTGGTCGGGCTGGTGTCGGCCAGCGCGGGCGGATCGGCGGCGCAACTTGCCGACACGCTGCTGTGGGTGGGCGTGATCCCCCTTTTCGGACTGATCGCTGCGCGGTTCATCGTCGAAACGCGGGGCGCTCGGCTGCCCGACTAGCAGCGTGCCAAGAATTGCAAAGCCCGGTACCTCCCCGTGAATGTCCGGTGCTCCTCTGCTAGGGTTGCGAGCATGCGCCCCGGCGTCCTGCTGTTGTTTTCCTCTTTCCTGCTGGCCGCCTGCGGGGCATCGACGACTGCCGTGCCCAAACAGCCCAACACCGTCAAAGGCCCCGTGCCGGTCGTGATCGCGCACCGCGGCGCATCCGGATACCTCCCCGAGCACACCTCGGAATCCAAGGTGCTCGCGCACGGCATGCGCGCGGACTTCATCGAGCAGGACGTGGTGCTCACGCGCGACAACGCGGCCATCGTGCTGCACGACGTGCAGCTCGACACCGTGACCGACGTGGCCAGCCGTTTCCCCGATCGCCGGCGCCGCGACGGCCGCTACTATGCGGTCGACTTCGACCTGGCGGAGATCGCGCAGCTCAACATCCACGAGCGCTCCGATCCGCAGACGGGCAAGCCGGTCTATCCCAACCGCTTCGCGCCGCGCACCGTGCGCTTCGGCGTGCGCCTGCTGAGCGAGGAGATCGCGCTGATCGCGGGCCTCAACGCTTCGACGGGCCGGGTCGCCGGCCTGTACACGGAAATCAAGGCGCCGGCGTGGCATCGGGCGCAGGGCAAGGACATTTCGCGCATCGTGCTCGACGCCCTGAAGGATGCGGGCCTGCAACTGCGCACCGATCCGGTGTGGGTGCAGTGTTACGACCCCGACGAGCTCAAGCGCATCCGCAACGAGTTCGAATCGGACCTGAAGCTGGTACAGCTGATCGGCGACAACCGCTGGGGCGACGCCAACGTGGATTTCGACCAGCTGCGTACGCCGCAGGGTTTGGCGGCGATCAAGGAATACGCGGATGCCATCGGTGTGTGGACCCCGCACGTGGTGCAATGGCCCACGCGCGGCGCCGAGCCCACCTTCACGACACTGGTGCGCGATGCCCGCGCCGCGGGACTCAAGGTGCACGTGTACACGCTGCGCCGCGACCAGCTTCCGACGAACGCGCCGGACTTCGCGACGGTGCACGCGGCACTGCTGCAGGCCGGCGTCGACGGCCTCATCACGGATTTCCCCGACGAAACGCGTGCCTTCGTCGTGCGGCCGCGCCTGCAATAACGCCTACAGGGCTTCGAGACCTCGTTGCAGGTCGGCGCGCAGATCCTCCACGTCCTCGAGCCCCACCGACACACGGATCAGCCCCGCGGAGATACCCGCGCGGGCGCGTTCCGCCGCGCTGATGCGCGCGTGCGTGGTGGTCGCGGGGTGCGTGATCGTGGTCTTGGCATCGCCGAGGTTCGCAGTGATCGACATCACGCGCGTCGCGTCGATGAAGCGCCAGGCCGCCTCCTGTCCGCCGGCAACCTGGAACGACACGATCCCGCCGAACGCCGACTGCTGCGCCCTGGCGAGCTCGTGCTGTGGATGGCTCGCAAGACCGGCGTAGAACACGCGCTCGATGCCCTTTTGTTGCTCCAGCCAGCGGGCGAGCTCGAGTGCTGCCGCGGAATGCGCGCGCATGCGCAGCGACAGCGTCTCCAGGCCCTTGAGGAACACCCATGCGTTGAAGGGGCTCATGCTCGGCCCGGCGCTGCGCAGGAAACCGAACACGTCGCGCCCCACCAGCTCGCGCCCGCCAACCAGCGCACCGCCGACGCAGCGACCCTGCCCGTCGAGATACTTCGTGGCCGAGTGAATGACGACGTCGGCGCCGAGCTCGAACGGCCGCTGCAACGCCGGCGTGCAGAAGCAATTGTCGACGGCCAAGAGCGCCGAGTGCTTGCGCGCTACCGCGGCGATACCGCGAATGTCGGCAATGCCCGCGAGCGGATTGGAAGGCGTCTCCACCAGGAGCAGGCGCGTGTTGGGCCGCATCGCGGTTTCCCAGTTGGCGGCGGGATGTGGCGACACGTAGCTCACCTCGACGCCGAACTTGGTGAAGTAGCGGTTGAGCAGCGTGATGGTCGAACCGAACACGCTGTCGGAGCAGACGAGGTGATCGCCGCTCTTCAGGACCGTCATGCACAAGGCGAGGATCGCGCCCATGCCCGAAGCGGTGGCAACGCACGCCTCGCCGCCCTCCAGCGCCGCGAGGCGTTCCTCGAAGCAGCGCACCGTCGGATTGGTGAAGCGGGAATAGATGTTGCCGGCTTCCGTCTCGGCAAAGCGCGCTGCCGCCTGCGCGGCGTTGCGGAAGACGAAGCTGGAAGTGGTGAAGATCGGCTCGGCGTGCTCGCCTTCGCCGGTGCGGACCTGGCCGGCCCGCACCGCCAGCGTAGCGAGGCGCGCGGGAGTCTGATCGTCGGAGGATCGCGTCATGGGATGTACCGGGGACCGAACGGCATTCTCGCCGACGGCGGAGAATGCCAATATTGCGAGCCCCGCTACCAGTCCTTTCGGTGTCCCCATGTCGCTCACTCTCGTCATCGGCAACAAGAACTACTCCTCCTGGTCGTTCCGCCCCTGGCTGCACATGAAGCACGCCGGGCTGGATTTCCGGGAGCAGATCATCACGCTGTATCGCCCCGGCCACGTGGAGGACATCAAGGTCTACAACCCGGCCGGCCGGGTGCCGGTGCTGTTCGACGGGGAGCTGCGGATCTGGGACTCGCTCGCCATCTGCGAGTACATCTCCGAGAAAACGGGCTTTGGCTGGCCGAAGCTGCCGGCCGCGCGCGCGCACGCGCGCTCGGTGAGCGCGGAGATGCATTCGGGCTTTCAGACCCTGCGCACGCTGTGCCCGGTGAACATCCGCGCGCGCCGCCGCATCCCGATGACCCCGGAGCTCGGCAACGACGTCGCACGCATCGACGAGATCTGGCGCGAATGCCGCGAGCACCACGGCGCGAGCGGCCCGTGGCTGTTCGGAGCCTTCAGCATCGCCGACGCGATGTACGCGCCGGTCGTCACGCGTTTCAACACCTACGGTCTTCCGCTGTCGGCGGTTTCCGCCGCCTACGCGCAGACCGTGCTCGCGGATCGGCATGTCGGCGAATGGGTGCGCGCCGCCGCGGCGGAGCCGTGGACAGTGCAGGAGACGGACGACGTCGGCACTCCGCTTTAGCGCGCTCGTCGCTCTCCTCGCGAGCGCTCACGAGCTGCCACGGCCGGGTGGTGGGTCGTGAGGGCATTTGGCTTCGAAGGCCGCAGCGATCGGATCGAAGAGGGTGCCGGTAGGTTTGCTCACCGCATGACGCCCCGTCTCTCAGGTTCGCATCGCGAACGATAGTCATCGTTCGCTCGAGCGCTTCCTTCACCGGGCAGCGTGCGTTTGTGAAGACTGCCTTCGAAGTGGAACCGCGGTGTCGCACACGGAAGGGCCCCGACGAGCCACGGCACCCGGCCGTGGCAGCTCTCGATCGCCCGCACGGGCGCCGGATCGCTGAGGGAGAAAAGGGGACATTCACATTTACTGCGGCGGCAGTAAGTAAGGCATCAGTCGCCCCACGCGGCGTGAAGAGGGTTTGGCACGGGAAAAAGGGGA
>DASTQG010000126.1:0-2818 GCA_035761885.1 Steroidobacteraceae bacterium
CTCGACTGCAACGACATGCGCTTTGCGACGCTGCACGGATTCGCCACCGCGGACGAGTTCTTCGCGCACCTGCGCGACACGTTCGACGTGCTGTACCGGGAAGGCGAGAGCGCGCCGAAGATGATGTCGGTCGGACTGCACTGCAGGCTGGCGGGCCGGCCCGGACGCAGCGCGGCGCTCGAGCGTTTCATGGACCACGTGCAGCGGCACGACCAGGTCTGGATCTGCCGGCGCGTCGATATCGCGCGGCACTGGATCGCGAAGCATCCGGCGGGGCAGGCCGGGGCGTGAGCGACAAGCTGTCGATCGCCGCGATCAACGCGATGGACCGCGCTGCATTCGTCGCGCGTTTCGGCGGCGTTTACGAGCGCTCGCCGTGGGTCGCCGAGCAGGCCTGGGGCGCGCGGCCGTTCGCCGGCCGAATGGCCCTGGAGCAGGCGATGCAGGAGGTGGTGCGCACCAGCGGGCGCCAACGCCAGCTCGAGCTCATCGGCTTGCATCCGCGCCTGGGCACCCGGCTGAAGCTCAGCGGCTACTCGCGTGAGGAACAGTCGGGCGCCGGCCTGCTCAATGCCGCACCCGAAGAGCTCGAGGAGCTCGCGCGCCTGAACGCGGCGTACGAGGCTCGCTTCGGCTTTCCCTTCATCCTGGCGGTGCGCAGCGCGAGCGTGCGTCAGATCCTTGACAGCTGCCGGGCGCGCATCGACCATGCCGCCGCTTCGGAATTCGACGAGAGCCTGCGCCAGGTGTTCCGCATCGCGCACTTCCGTCTGTCCGATCTCGTGGACGACGGAGTATGAGCGCGCAATGAGCCACAACATCCAGGTGCTGGGAATCAGCAACGCGATCGTCGACGTGTTCGCGCACGTCGACGAGCAGTTCCTCGTGCAGATCGGGGCGCCGAAGCGTTCCATGGTGCTGATCGACGAAGCGCGGGCGCGCGAGGTGTACGGCCGGATGGGCCCGACCACGCAGGAATCGGGCGGTTCCGTGGCGAACACGATCGCGGGCATCGCGAATCTGGGCGGGCGCACGGCCTACATAGGCTGCGTGGCGGACGACCAGCTCGGCCAGATCTTCAACCACGACATGCAGTCGCTCGGCGTCGACGTGCGCCTGCCGGCTGCGCAGGGCGGTCTGCCGACCGCACGCTCGTACATCCTGATCACGCCCGATGGCGAGCGCACGATGCAGACGTACCTCGGGGCGTGCACGCAATTGTCGCCGAAGGATGTGACGGCGAGGACCTTCGGTGAGCCGGAAGTGGCGCTGCTCGAAGGTTACGTGTGGGACCTGCCGCAGGGGCCGGCCGCCATCGCGAGCGCCATCGCGCTCGCGCGCCAGGCCGGCACGAAGGTTGCGATGTCGCTGTCGGATGCGGAGTGCGTCAAGCGCCATCACGCCGAGTTCACGGCGGCGGTCGGTCGCGACGTCACGATCGTTTTCGGCAACGAAACCGAGGTCATGGCGCTGTTCGAGGTTTCTGACGTCGACGCGGCTTTGCGCAAGGCCGCGCAGCTCGATGCGCTGTTCGTCGTCACGCGTTCCGAAAAGGGCTCGGTGATAGTGCAGGGCAGCCGGCGCATCGAGCAGGCCGCCTATCCGGTGCGCAAGGTCGTGGATGCGACGGGAGCGGGCGATGCGTACGTGGCCGGCTTCCTTTACAGCCTGACCAGCGGTCGTGATCTCAAGGATTGCGCGGACCTCGGCTCACGGGCCGCGACGGCCGTGATCCAGCAGGTCGGCGCGCGCCTGGAAAAGGATTCCCTCTACCGCAGCTGACAGGTACCGCACTTTGCAATATTGCAATTCTCAGGGGTGCCTGCTTGCCGAGAATTGCAATATTGCAAAGTCCGGTACCTAAGGCGCGTCGAATACCTGGCTCAGGTCGAGCGGGCCTTCGGCGGCCGACAGGTCGAGCCGGTTCTCGATTTCGGTAAGGTGCTGCGCCATCGCGTCGGCGGCGGCAGTCCCGTTGCCGGCCTCGATCAGCGCGATGAGGTCGAAGTGATCGTGGGTGCGGCACGCTGGCATGCCCGGCGCTTCGTACAGCGCGATGATCAGTGAAGTGCGCGATACCAGGTTGGAGACCAGGTCGGCGAGCACGGGGTTGCCCGCGAACTGCGCCAGGCGCACGTGAAACTCGCCGGTGAGCCGCACCAGCGCGCGGCCCGCGCCTTCCTGCTGTGCGGCGCGTTCGCGCTGCGCCAGCTGGCGCAGCTGCTGCACCTGTTTCTTCGTATGCCGGGCCGTGAGCATGCGGACCAGCTCGCGCTCGATGAGCCGTCGCGCATCGAACACGCAGTGCGTTTCCTGCGGCGTGGGGCTTGCAACCACGGCGCCGCGATTGGGTCGCAGCTCCACCACGCCCTTCTGCGACAGGCGCAACAGCGCCTTGCGAATCACCGTGCGGCTGACACCGAAGTAGGCGCTGAACGCGGATTCGGTCAGCTTGATGCCCGGCGGGAGGCGATGGTCCATGACCGCGTCGTAGATCGCCTGCTGCACGGTTTCGTCGGTGGCGCCCTTGCGCAGCGGCCGCGGTGGCTTGTCGATGAGTCCGACCTTCGCTGCCGCGCGCGTCGGGCGGCGTGGCACGCGCGCCGGAGTCGGCACGGGACTGGTCCGTCTTTGAACCGAGGCGCTCATCGGTCGGCGTAGACTATAGTGCAGACGTGCGAAACAAAAGGGCTGCCGTTTTGTACACCGGTTGGTTGCGCCAGTTGCGCGCGGCAGGTTCATGAGCGCAGCGCCGCACGCCGAGTTTCATCCCTTCGAGCGGTCCTTCGCCGCCGATCCGTATCCCGTGTACGCGGGC
>DASTQG010000127.1:0-2219 GCA_035761885.1 Steroidobacteraceae bacterium
TCGGGCAGCTGCAGGTGGGCGCCGTCCGGATCCAGTTTCTTGCGCAGGCGGCCGACGAAAACCTCGATCACGTTGCTGTCGCGCTCGAAATCCTGCTCGTACAGGCGTTCGGTGAGCTCGGCCTTGGAGATGACCTCGCCCGCGCGCAGCATCAGGAACTCGAGGATGCGGTATTCGAAGGAGGTGAGCTCCACCGCCTGCCCCGCCACCGTCACGATCTGGCTGCGCGTGTCGAGGCTGACGTCGCCGCACTGGAGCACAGGCTGCGACCATCCGCCGGCGCGCCGCAACAGCGCCTGCACGCGAGCGAGCAGCTCCTGGAAGTGGAACGGCTTGACGAGGTAGTCATCCGCGCCGGACTGCAGGCCTTCCACCTTGTCCTGCCAGCGATCGCGCGCCGTCAGGATCAGGATGGGATATGCACGCCCTTCGGAGCGCAGCTTGCGGATCATCTCGATCCCGGACAGCTTGGGCAGACCAAGGTCGACGATCGCCAGGTCGATGGGGAATTCGCGCCCGGCGTACAGACCCTCCTCGCCGTCCGCCGCGGCGTCGACGTTGAAGGATGCGCCCTTGAGCTGGGTGACCAGCGAGTCGCGCAGTGCCTGTTCGTCTTCGACAACCAGTATTCGCATGGCGTTGCTACCGTTCAGTTGACCGCGTCGCTGTTGCCTACTGGACAGCTCCGCTGTTGCCTATTGGACAGCTCCGCTGTCCGCATCGACGCGTACCGTCCAGACCTTTCCTTCCGCGTTCATCAGGCGCAGATGGTGGACCCTGCGGCCCTCCTCGTTGCGCGTCTCCGCGCGTACGACGCGCGCGTTGAAGCGCGCCTGGACCATCTGCACCGCATCATCCAGCGACATGCCTGCCCGGGTCACTGCGACCACAGGCGCTTGCTGCGGCTGCTGCGGGCCCGCGCCGTGAGAGCGACACCACCCCACGACGGGCGTGGCTGCGGCCAGCACGGTGCTCAAGGTCAGAACTGTCGCTGCAATTCGTTTCACTTCGCTTCGCTCGCTGCAACTACCGGCCTTTCACCGCGCGCCTGGGCACGCGGCGTGAGTGCTCGGGAGTTTACGTCGGATCGCCCCCGCGGCGTCAGCGGGCGGCGGGCGGGGCGTGACACAGGTCCGCCCCGCCCGACTTCTCGGGGGCTTCAGTCTTCGTAATAGTCGTCATCGTCGCCGTAGACGGGGCCACCGTCGTGGACCGGGCTCACGTCCACGCGCACACGGATCCGCTCGCCGGGGTCGTAAGGCATGCGCGTGTGATAACGCTGGCCGCCATACTCGTAGGCGACGTCATACGCTTCGATGCGCTCTTCGTAATTGCTGACGTAGCGGGTATCGCAGCGCTCCACGGTGCGCACCTGCGGCGGCTCCGCGCGGCGCCGCTGGGCGGCCTGATGACCGATGGTGGAACCGATCAGCGCGCCCGCGGCCGTCGCCGCCTTGCGGCCATCCCCGCTACCGATCTGCGAGCCCAGCACGCCGCCGATCAGGCCGCCGAGGATCACGTTGCCGGCGACACTCGCTGAGGCGCGGCGCGGCTCTTCGTATTCCTCGATGTAACACTCTCGCTGCGGCGTCTGCACGCGCACCTGGCGCGTGATCGGCTGCACGTCGACGACGCGTGCGTACTCGTACGCGGGACCCACGCGCGCATGGCGCCCGTTGTACTTGGGTTTTTCACCCGCGATCGCGCTCGTGGCGATCGCGAAACTGCTCAGCATCGTGCCCAGAACGATTCCGGCGGTACGGAAACGCGAGAACATGTGTGGCTCCTTATGCGCCCGGGCCGGGGACTCACCGGTTCCCCATCACCGCGAACGTGGCGCCACAGTAGGCCGGCATGGATGAATGCTTACTGAACTGGCTGAACGTCCCGTTCCGCCTTGGGAATCAGGGGGCTGGCGTGCCCTTCTTGGCTGCGTTCCACAGAACATCGAGCTCCGCCGGATCCAGTTCCTGCAACTGGCGACCCTGCGACGCCGCCGCCCGCTCCATCGCCTGGAAGCGCGCCGCGAAACGCTCGCTGCTGGCCCGCAGCGCCGCCTCGGGATCCACGTCGAGGTGCCGCGCGAGGTTCACTACCGAGAACAGCAGGTCGCCGATCTCCTGCTCGCGCCGCTGCGCCGATGCGGCGGGTGTCATCTCCGCATCGAGCTCGCGCAGCTCCTCGTCGATCTTGGCGCGCGCGCCGCCTGCGTCAGGCCA
>DASTQG010000128.1:0-2935 GCA_035761885.1 Steroidobacteraceae bacterium
TCGCGTCGCTCGATCGACAGGCAGCAGACGGCGCCATCAGGGAACTGGAGTCGCAAGCAACGGACCTGGGCCGCAAGGGTCGCGACGACACTTATGGATCCGGTCTTCTCGGCCATTCGCTGCGCCCGCAGCTCGCCGCGGCCCTCGCGAATAAGTCAAACGGGCATAAGTAAAATCCGCAGATTCGAAGCGGCGGGAAGAAATCCCTCCTGCCCGTCGTTCTCCTGGTTGAAGGCTGCGGATGGTCTGCGGCCGCGAATCGGGAGAGCAACATGAACATTTCTCGTTACCTTGCGGCGGTCTCCGTGGCGCTCACGTTTGCGAGCGCGCCGGCGTTCGCCGGTCTTCTGGGTGGTGCCAATGCCAGCGGTGCGGTGAACGGCACGCTGTCGGGTCGCATGGGCGACATCAGCGGTGCGGCGGATGGCCGCGCGGCCGGTTCCATCGGCGCCCGCACCGACGCGGTGAATCGTGTCGGCGAGCGTGCGCGCGACGCGAGCGGCCGCGCCAAGAGCCGCGTTCAGTCAACCGCGGAAACGACCGTGGACGTGACGAAGGAAGCAGCGGTCACGACCAGGGACCGCGCGCACGCGACCACGGAAGCGACGGTGGACGTTACCAAGGAAGCGGCGGTCGCTACGAAGGACCGTGCGCAGACGGCTGCGGAAGCGACGCAGGACATCGCCGTGGACGCGTCCGCGAGCAAGTCGGTCGGCGCCGAGAAGTCGCTGCAGGCCGGCGATCGCACGATCGACGCGGCGGCCAGCTCCTCGACGCAGGGCCATGGCAGCGCGCGGCGCGATGCGGACTCGCTCGAGCTCGCCGGCGATGCGAGCTCGGAGTCAGCGATCGGCGTGAAGACGACGCGCGCGACGCAGGAGGGCACCCAGGAGCCCGCCCCGCAGCCCGTGAACGATCGCGGCCACGAGCGTTGATGCTGCACCGGTGACACTGCTACGGCAGTGCAGAGGCCGGCGGATTCGATCCGCCGGCCTTTTTTGTTTGCAACGCCCGGAATCGAGGCAGGCGTCCCGTCTTTGGCGAGTGGCGGCGTGCGGTGCGGTTCTGGCACGATGATTCCCGCCCCATGCGGTGTATCGGATGGCCAACGACCCTTCACACACCGAGGAACAGCGCGACGCCGGAACGCAGCCGGTCGAGCGATACCGCTGGCTCTGGCCATTGCTCGCGTGGCTCGCGATAGGGGCCGCACTGGGTGGAACGCTGTGGTATGCGTTTACGCAGACCGGCCCGCCTCGCGCGGATCCAGCGACGCAGACGCAGCAGCCGCCCTGAAATCATTCGGTGTCGTCGAGTACCACCGAGGGCGTGTCTGCTCGTTGCTGCGCGCGTTCGAACAACATTTCCGCCGCCGCCAGATCCTGCAACGCCACGCCGGTCGAATCGAACACGAAACGCTCGTGAGGCGACGTGCGGCCGCGGGCCACTCCGGCGACGAGATCCGCGAGCGCAGCATGGACGTCCTCTGCCGTCATCGCGCCCGCGGCGATGGCGTGGTGCAGATCTCCCATGGATGCGGATTGTTCGAGCACGTCCACTACGACGCGGCTTTCGCGCAGCAGTGCGGGCGCAAGCTCGCTCTTGGAGGGATTGTCCGCGCCTACACCTGCAACGAAGGCGCCGGGTGCCACGTCGGCGGGACCCAGGATCGGATGCGTCGAGGGCGTCAGCGTGACTACGATCTCCGCCTCGTGCGCGCAGGCACGCGCGCTCGCGGTGCGCTCGGTGCGCATGCCGACTTCCCGCGCGTGGCGTTCGAACGCCTCGACTGCCTGCGGACGGGGATCGAAGAACCGAACCGCATCGATCTCCAGGACATCGACCAGCGCATCGAGGTGATAGACGGCCTGTGTGCCGCAGCCGATCAACGCGAGTACGCGGGCGTCGCGACGCGCCAGGTGCTGCGCTGCCAGCGCGGTCGCCGCGGCCGTGCGCCGCGCGGTGATTTCCACGGAGTCCATGAGCGCGAGCACGCAGCCGCGCTCGGAGTCGAGGAGCGCCATGAACCCCTGGATCGTCGGCAGGCCCCAGGTAGCGGGGTTGCCGGGGAAGTTGCCATTGACCTTGATCGCCGCGAGCGCCGCACCATCCCGCTGCGCCGCGGACTTGATGTGAAACGCACCGTTGCGGCCCGCGATGTGGCCAACCGCGGGCAACTCGTACTCGTGACGCGCGAGACCCCCGAAGGCCCGGCGCATGGCGGCGAGGTAGTCACGCGGTTGAGCGAGCTGCCGGATGCAACTTCTGGTCAGCAAGAGCGTTCGCGTTAACATAGACCCCTCTCGTGCGGCGGCATCCTAGTCGTGCGTGCCGCCCCCCGCGATGCTTGACCTTTCCCTAGGGGCAAACCTTAAAGTGCCCGCGATGAGTCCGACGTCCCCACGCCTGTTGTCGATCGGCGAGTTCGCCGCCGCCACGCAGCTCTCGGCGAAAGCGCTGCGGCTCTACGACGAGCAGAACCTGCTGTCGCCCGCGCGCGTGGATGCGAGCACGGGCTATCGCTACTACCGCAGCGACCAGGTCGCACGCGGGCGGCTGGTGCGCACGCTGCGTGAGACCGGACTCACGCTCGCACAGATCGCGAGCGTCGTGGATGCGTCACCGGCCGTGGCGCGGACCCTGCTCAACGACCTCGCGATGGAGCAGGACTACCGGCACGCCCGCGAGAAGCGCGCATTCCAGTCGGCGGCGGTGATGCTGCACAGGACCGCAACGGCCGAACCGCCGGAGGTCGTCGAGCGGACTTTGTCGGCGAGGACGGTCGCGGTTGCACAATTCATAGCGGAGCGTGCAACGTTGATCGACCGTTTCCAGGCGGAGCGCATCGAGCTCCTGGCGCGCCTGGCGTTACCGCCCCATTCGGTCGCGCACTGCGCATTGATCGATCCGCTCTCGGACGATGCCGGGCGCATGG
>DASTQG010000129.1:0-3350 GCA_035761885.1 Steroidobacteraceae bacterium
GCGAGCTTCCCGCGGCGGGCTGGCAGCACACCACGCTGCCACGCTTCCTCCCCGTGGCGGAGATGCGCCCTTCGAGCGCGTGGTTTCGCGTCCAGTTCGCCGCGTCCGGTGCCGGTGATGAACCGTGGGCGGTGTACCTGCAACGCCCGTATTCGAACGTGGTGCTCTACATCAATGGCGCGAAGATCGGTGATGGCGGACCGATGACGAGGCCCATCCCGATCCACCGGGGGCCGCTGCTCGTGAGCTTCCCGGCCCAACTACTGCGACCCGGGGCCAATCTGCTCGAGTTGCGCAGCGTGCATGCATACCAGGGCCCGCGGCTCGGTGTGGCGGCGGTCGGGCCGCGATCGCAGCTCCTGCCGGTTTTCGAGTTCACGCGCGGCTTCGCCGTCACGGCCAAACAGGTCTCGGCGATCGTGCTGGCGGTGCTGGCCACGTCGTTCGGCGCGTTGTGGTGGCTGCGTCGTCGCGACACGGCTTACGGCTGGTTCGCGCTGGGACTGTTCGCCTGGGCGGCGCACATCCAGATCATGCTGGTGCCGAGGCCGCCCTTCGAGAACGAGATCCTCTGGCAACACCTGCAGGGCCTCGCCATCGGCGTGTTCGCGCTCACTTCGGCGCTGTTCGTCAACCGCTACACCGGGCTGCGACAGCCGCGCGTGGAGCGCGTGGTGATCGGCATCTGGGCGGCGGGCGCCGCCGTGTTGATTGCGGATCCGCTGTGGCTCGGTTACCGCTTCCCCGGCTTCGGACGGCTGGTGTGGATTCCGATGCTGACGATGATTTCCGCGTACACCGTCACGACGATGCTGCGCTCGCTGATGCGCGGCATGACGGCCGAGGTCGCGGTCCTCGGTACGGCGGGCTGGCTGGTGCTGGTGGTGTCAGTGCGCGACACGCTCATCGAGGTCGACTGGCTGAGAGGCCGCCTGTATCTCTCGTATACGGTGGGCTTCGTGTTGTTCGCGGTGGCGGCGGTGTTGCTGATCCGTTTCGCAAAGGCCTTTCACGCCGCCGAACATGCGCGCGACGCGCTCGACGCCCGCGTGCGCGAGAAGACCGCCGAGCTCGAGCGCAATCTCGCGCGCGTCAAGGATCTCGAGCGCGAGCGCGCGCTCAACGCCGAACGCGAGCGTATCCTGCAGGACATGCACGATGGGTTGGGGGGGCACCTGGTACAGGCGCTGGCCATCGCCACTTCGCACGACACGCTGAAGCCCGTGGAGGAGCCGCTGCGCGCCTGCCTCGATGAGCTGCGTCTCATGGTCGATTCGCTGGAGCCGGTCAACGGCGATCTCGCGAGCGTGCTGGGCTCGCTGCGACCGCGGATCTCGCGGCGGCTCGCGCACGCGGGGGTGGATATCCACTGGCAGGTCGACGACCTGCCGCCGATCCCGGATCTCGGCCCGCGCCAGGTGCTCGACGTGGCGCGCGTGGTGCAGGAGGCCATCACCAACGCGCTCAAGCATTCCGGTTGCCGCGGAATCACCGTACGGGCGGGGCTCACACGGCAGCCCGATGGCATCGAGGTCGTCGTCGAGGACAACGGCCGGGGTCTCGCC
Source organism: Steroidobacteraceae bacterium (assembly GCA_035761885.1). Lineage (GTDB taxonomy): Bacteria > Pseudomonadota > Gammaproteobacteria > Steroidobacterales > Steroidobacteraceae > DASTQG01. The sequence continues at coordinate 1,566 of DASTQG010000129.1, forward strand.
GAGTCCGCGGGCAAGGGACACGGCGTCGCGAGCATGCGGCGGCGCGCCGCGGCGCTGGGCGGCTCGCTCGAGGTCGGCGCCGCTGCGCCGGGCACGCGCGTGACGCTGCGCCTGCCGGTCTCGGGCGCGGCTAACAGAAGTTCCGCCACGGAACAATCCCCTGACCAGGTGCATCGCCAGCCCCTCGCCTCGGAGCAAAGTTAGACGTGGACGCGTTGCCCGCGAAGATCAACGTTTTCATCGTTGAGGACGATGTCGTGACGCGCGACTCGCTGCGCGCCCGTATCGAGGCACATCCACGGTTGCGCGTCGGCGCGGCTCACGGCACCGCCGCGGAGGGCATTGCCGCACTGCACGCGGCGCGGCCCCATGTGCTGCTCGTCGACCTCGGCCTTCCCGACGGCAATGGCATCGACGTGATCCGCGCCGCGCTGCGCCGCCACCCGGACTTGCCCATCATGGTCATCACCGTGTTCGGCAACGAAAAGCGGGTGGTCGCCGCCATCCAGGCGGGCGCCAGCGGCTACCTGCTCAAGGACGACCCGACACACGAAATCGGCGCGGCCATCGAGCTCCTGCTGCAGGGCGGCTCTCCCATCAGTCCGGCCATCGCGCGCCACCTGATCCGTCATTTCCAGGAGCACGGCGATCCACCTTCCGCGGCAACGCGCGAGACGTTGACCGCACGAGAGCTCGAAGTGCTGGCGTTGGCGACCAAGGGTTTCAGCTATCCCGAGATCGCGCAGCTCCTGGGTCTCTCGACCAACACGATCGCCTCGTACACCAAGCACATCTACGAAAAGCTCGCGGTCGGCTCGCGCAGCGAGGCCATCTACGAGGCTTCGCGGCTCGGATTGCTGGAGCGATGACGCCCGCGTAGCACAGCCTCGCGCCTACGACAACCCATTAGCAGGTGTACGCCTCGCGCGGGCGGGGAAACCAAACTGCTCCCGGGCGGCTTTGAACCGCCGTGACTCGCCGTTCGACGAAGCGGGAGAGGCAGGTCGCCTCGAGGGAGTTACGCATGCGAATCACGGCGTTATGGCTCGCGGGGCTGTCGGCCACGGCGCTCGCCGACGACATTCCCGTCGTCGGGCAGCAGGCAACTGTCTCCATTGCGCTGCCGTCGGGAGCCGCGGAAAGTGGCTCGCTGCTGTTCGAACTCGATGGTTACGACATCGGCGCCATCAGCCAGGTCGCCGACGGCCGCGTCGAGATCCCGCTCGAGAGCCTCGCGCTGGATCCAGGCCAGCATCACCTGCTCGTTCTCGTCGTTCACGACAACGGCGATATCGATACGGTCGCCGAGCACACGCTGGACGTGTTCGCGCGCGAAGGTGTGCGCGCCTCGTCGACCCGCTGGAACGTGTTGATGAGCAATGACTATCGTTTCGCCGAAAGTCCGGAAGAACTGTACGAAGGGCAATCCCGCTCTCATCAGAACGGCGCGCTGCAGTTTGCAGCCGAGACCGACCGCAGTACCTGGGTGGCCGGCAGCACGCTCGACCTGCTGTTCGACAGCGACACGTCGGCCAGCCCCGACGGCGAACGCTGGCAGATGCCCGCCATCGATCTGCGCGTCGCGCGGCGTTTCTCCGACGCGTACCTCGCGCTGGCCTTCGGCGATCGCCAGGTCGAGGACGGCAATCTCATCTCCAGCGGTTTCAACCGCCGCGGGCTGCGCCTGGAAGCGCACGCGCTCCAGGACCGCATCACCGCCGAGACCTTCACGCTGCACTCCGACCCGGTCACGAGCCTCGATGCGGAAGTGCCACCCTTCGACGA
>DASTQG010000130.1:0-3183 GCA_035761885.1 Steroidobacteraceae bacterium
GGCGCGGAGAGTGCAGCGCGCCGGCGGCAAGGAGCGTTGCGCGGGCGCCATAGGTTCGCCCGTCGGCCGTGCGAACGCCTGCGACGCGGCGGGCGTTGTGCGTCGACTCGAGCAGCGCGGTGACCTCGGTGCCGGTGAGGATCGACAGGCGGCTCGCGCCACCGCCGCGGGCGAGGAACGCCGTCTGCGCGTCCGCCTTCAGATCGCGAACCGAGGCGAAGCCGTCGAAGTGCGCGGCTTCATGAGCGTCCTCCATGATGGCTGGCGAGAGGCCCATCGGCAGAGGCTCGGTGCGCCAGCCCCCAGAGCCCCTGAGGCCGCGCAAGATCCGCTTCAGGTCCGGCTCACACTCGAAATTGCGAACGCCGAGCAGTCGCTCTGCCTCGGTGTAGTACGGCTCGAGATCCTCGTAGGAGATCGGCCAGCCCAGGCAGCCGTGCTGCGTATCCGCTTCGAACTCGTGCGGTGCGTAGCGGATGAGCGCCGCGCCGTACCACTTCGTCTTGCCACCCAGGTTGAAATGTTCCTCGGGACGCAGTGCGTTGCCCGCGCCATCGAGCCATTGCTCGCGGCTCAGGAACTCGCCGTTCGTCACCACGCGCCGGATATCCAGCGTGCTGCCGTCGCTGGGCAGCTGCGTGCCTTTTTCGATCAGCAGCACGTCCAGCCCCGCGCGGGCGAGACGATACGCGGCGGCGGCGCCGCCGGCTCCGGATCCGACGACGATGGCGTCATACTCGCGATGCGTGGTGCGTTTCATGGTTCATACCCGCAGTGAATGCAGCGCTGGCCGGGCGCGTGGTCGTACTTGGCGCACGGCACCGGCGCGCGGCTGAACAGGCGTTCGTGCAGGAACGCTGCACTCAGCATTCCGAGTACGGGCGCGGCGACGTACAGCCACATCCAGCCGAACATGCCTGCCGGCGCGGCGGAGGCGAACGTACGCGCCGGGTTCATGCTCATCCCGGACAGCGGCGATTCGAACGTGATGTAGGCCGCGACCAGGAAACCCGCGAACAGCCCGGTGAAGCGTTGCAGGCGCGCGCTGCCGCCGACCGCGAGGATCATCGCCATCATGCCGAGGGAAATGAGGAACTCGGCGAGCATTGCGGCCGCGACGCCGTGTTCGCCCGGGACCGTGGCCGCGAATTGCACGGGCGGTTCGGCGAAACTGTCGCCGAACACGAGCCACACCAGCAGCACGCCGAGCGTGCCACCGGCGAACTGGGCCGCGACGTAGAACAGCGCGTCCGGCAGCTTCACTTTTCCCAGGTGCAGGAACGCCAGCGTCACCGCAGGGTTCATGTGCGCGCCGGAGCGCTGGCCCCACGGCGAGTAGATGATCGCGATCGCGGTCAGTCCCATGGCGATCGCGCCCAGCGCTCGTCTGAGGTCCGGATCGCCGACTGCCTGGTTCACGGGCGAACCGGGCGCGTCCAGGATCACGGCGAAAACGCCCGCCGACACCATGAACATGCCGAGGGCCCAGGCCTCGATGAGATACTCGGGCCAGTGCGCACGCAGCGAGCCGCTCAGCGACGAATCCTCGCCGGGCTGCATGGACGCGAGTGTCCGCTCACGCACCGCCATCACCTCAGCCCCCGGTCTCGAATCCGGGATACAGCGTCATGCCGCCGTCGACGAACAGGCTGATGCCGGTGACGTAGTCGGCGTAGTCGGACGAGAGCCACACCGCTGCGCGGCCGATCTCGGCCGGCTCGCCGATGCGCTTGTACGGTATGAGCTTCATCAGCTCGTCGTAGGCGGCCGGCGTATCCCAGGCCTCCATGTTGATCGGCGTGCGGATCGCGCCCGGTGAAATACTGTTGACGCGGATGCGAAACGGCGCGACCTCCTGCGCGATGCTCTTCATCATCAGCATCACGCCGCCCTTCGAGGCCGCGTAGTTGACGTGGCCGGCCCACGGGATCACCTCGTGCACGGAGCTCACGCAGATGATCTTGCCCGCCGAGCAGGACACCTGCGGCCGCACGCCACGGCGCTTGAACTCGCGCACCGCTTCGCGCGCGCACAGGAACTGGCCGGTGAGGTTCACGCTCATCACCTTGTTCCACTGCGCGAGCGTGAGCTGATCGAAGGGCGCATCCTTCTGCAGGCCGGCGTTGTTGACCAGGATGTCGACCGTGCCGAACTCCCGGAACATGCGCTGGTACATCTCCTGCACCTGTTCCTCGCTCGACACGTCGGCCTTGTGCACCAACGCGCGCACCCCGTGCCCGCGGATCTCCGCGGCCGTATCGTTCGCCGCGTCCTCGCCCGAGACGTAGTTGACGATCACATCGGCGCCGGCCTGGCCGAGCGCCACGGCGATCGCGCGGCCGATGCCGGAGCTCGCGCCGGTGACGAGCGCCTTCTGACCGCGCAGGATCTTCTGGGTCGGGCAGGAGGGCATCACCGGCTGCGGCAGATGCGGATAGGTAACGGGGGTATCCATGTCTGAACTCCAGAGTGAATCGATTCGTCAGTGTTCGTCGCGGGCGCGCGGCATGAGGAGCTTTGCGACCAGGCCGGTCCAGCCTGTCTGGTGAGAGGCCCCGACGCCGCGACCGCTCTCGCCGTGGAAGTACTCGTAGAACAGCACGTGATCGCGGAAATGCGGGTCCTGCTGCAGCCGCGGGTGGTGCGCGAACACGGGCCGCGCGCCGCTCTCGTCCTTGAGGAAGATGCGCGCCAGCCGCCGCGCCAGCTCGTCGGCGACTTCCGCGATGCTCATGAATCGGCCCGACCCCGTCGGGCACTCGACGCGGAAGTCCTCGCCGTAGTAGTGATGGAACTTCTGCAGCGACTCGATCAGCAGGTAGTTCACCGGGAACCAGATCGGACCGCGCCAGTTGGAATTGCCACCGAACAGCCCGGAGTCGGACTCCGCCGGCTGGTAGCGCACCCCGAGATCCATGCCATCCACGCGAAACACGTAGGGATGCCGCTCGTGCACGCGCGACAGCGCGCGCACGCCGTAGGGTGACAGGAACTCGGCTTCGTCCAGCATCCGCTGGAGCAGCTTTTTCATGCGATGCCCGCGCAGCAGGGAAAGCAGTCGCCGGTGGCCGCGGCCGGGCTCGTTCCAGTGCGAGACGAGCGAGGCGAGATCGGGCCGGTAGCTCAGGAACCACTCGAGCCGGCGCTTGAAGTCCGGCACCTTGTCCAGCAACTCCGGCTCCA
>DASTQG010000131.1:0-3876 GCA_035761885.1 Steroidobacteraceae bacterium
GAGGGATTTTCGTACTCGCTACAGCTTTCGCTGCTGCGCGCGCGCAGCGCGCATTTGGAGTCTGGACTTTACCTTCACCGTGTCGCCGAGCCTCGCGGCACGACGATTTAGGCGGGGGCCGTCAAGTCTCTACACTTTCCGCAGGCCAGCAGCGCGCGGCTTAGCTCGGTATTGCAGCCACCTTCACGTGCTGCTGTTCCACCGACTTTGACCCCATTCACCGGGCGGTTTCCGCACCCCGGTGCTCAAGTGCTCCCAAGTCCCTTGCGTCTACCAGTTTCGCCACCCGGGCTTCGAGCAGCGAACGGAATTCTACACGCCGCACCGCGTTAGCCCGTCCGCGCCATTTGCCCTAGACTGCGCCGCGCCCGTTGCGCCGGCATGAACTCAAAACTCAATGAGATAGTGGCTTTATTCTATTGATTTTGCGAAAATTATCCTCCTCATCTCTGGTGCTTCCGCGCGCGTGGCCCTGACTGGCACTCCCATCCTGACCGCCCACCAGCTGCACTTGTGGCGCGGCGACCGCCACGTCCTGCGCGGTGTGTCGCTAGCGGTTCACCGCGGCGAGGCGCTGCACGTGTGGGGTCCGAACGGCGCGGGCAAGACGAGCCTCCTGCGCGTGATCTGCGGGCTGCTGCCGGCGGAGGAGGGTGAGGTCGCGTGGAACGGCATTCCCGTCCGCGAGCCCGAATCGCAGTACGCCACGGCGCTCGCCTACCTCGCGCACGACACGGCCCTGAAGGGCGATTTGACGGCCCTTGAAAATCTGCGCTTTTCGGTGGGCCTGCGGCGCGCGGTCAGCGACACCGAGCTGCGTGCGATGCTGGAGGATCTGCAGGTCGAGCAATGTGCCGACTTGCCGTGTCGCGTGCTGTCCGCCGGTCAGCGCCGGCGCGTGGCTCTCGCGCGCGTGTTGCTCTCGCGCTGCGCGCTCTGGGTGCTCGATGAGCCGTTCACCAACCTGGACGCCGCGAGCAGCGACCTCGTTGCGCAGGCCCTGAGCGGGCACCTCGAACGCGGTGGGCTCGCGCTGATTGCCGCTCACCAGGGCCTCAACCTGCGCGGAGGCGCAGTGACGCGCCTGGGTCTCACCTGATGCTCACCACGGCGCCCGCAGCCATCCGGCCGACCTCGTCGCTGCGCGCAGGCAGGCTCCTGTTCGTGCGCGACGTGCTGCTGGCGATGCGCCGCTGGGAGCACGTGGCCGATCCGCTCGTGTTCTTCGTAATGGTCACCACGCTCTTTCCGCTCGCATTAAGTCCGCAGTTGTCGCAGCTCAGAGACGTCGCGCCCGGTGTGCTCTGGGTCGCAGCATTGCTATCTTCTCTGCTCGCGGCGGACTCACTGCTCAAATCCGATTCGCAGGACGGAACCCTCGAGCAGTACGTGCTGTCCGGACAGCCGCTGACTTTGTTGTTACTTGCGAAGACCGCCGCGCATTGGATACTCACGGGGCTGCCGCTGGTGCTCATATCGCCGCTGGTGGCGATCGCGCTCGGCGCACCGACAGGCGCCCTGACGACGATCATGGTCGGCCTGGCGCTGGGGACGCTCACGCTCAGTTTTCTCGGCGCGATCGGCGCCGCGTTGACGATAGGCTTGCGCCGCGGGAGCCTCTTGCTCTCGCTGCTGGTGATGCCGCTCGCGATGCCGCTTCTGATCTTCGGGTCGCGCTCGGCGGAGCTTGCGATCGCGGGCGAGAGCGCGGCGGGGCCGTTGTATCTGCTGGCCTCGCTCCTGGTGCTGGCGATCACGCTCGCGCCGCTCACAGCAGCGGCAGCGGTGCGCATCGGTCTTGACTGAGGGAGTTCCGAACGAGATGTGGACCTGGTTTCACAAGCTGGCTTCGCCGCCGCACTTCTATCGCATCGCGGGCAAGCTCACGCCGTGGTTCGGCTGGACGGCACTGCTGCTCATCGTGGCGGCGCTCTACGGCGGGCTGGTGCTGGCGCCGCCCGACTACCAGCAGGGCGACGCCTTCCGCATCATCTACGTGCACGCGCCCAGCGCGTGGATGTCGCTCTTCATCTACGTGACGATGGCCGTAGCCGCTGCCATCGGGCTCATATGGCGCATGAAGCTGGCCCACGCCGTCGCCGCGAGCGCCGCGCCCGTGGGCGCGTCCTTCACTTTCGCTGCGCTCGTGACAGGCGCATTGTGGGGCCAGCCGATGTGGGGCACCTGGTGGGTCTGGGACGCGCGACTCACGTCCGAGCTGATCCTGCTTTTCCTGTACTTCGGCTACATGGCGCTGCGCGCGTCCATCGAGGACCTGCAGCGCGCGGACAAGGCGAGCGCGGTGCTGGCCATCGTCGGCGTCATCAACGTGCCGATCATTCATTACTCGGTCATCTGGTGGAATACTCTGCACCAGGCCTCGACGGTGACCAAGATGGGCGCCCCCTCCATATCGACGTCCATGCTGGTTCCGCTGCTCATGATGATCCTCGGCTTCAATATCTATTTCTTCGCCGTCCTCCTGACGAGAGTCAGAGGCGAAGTGTTGCGAAGAGAGCGCAACGCGGGCTGGATCCGCGAGGGAGCGCAGGCATGAGTTTCGCGGAGTTCCTCGCCATGGGCGGCTACGGGCAGTTCGTGTGGCCCGCCTACGCGGTCACGCTGATCGTGCTCATCGGCAACGTGTTCCTGGCACGCGCGAGTCATCGCCGCGCCGTCGAAGAAGCCTTGCGGCGCGCCGCACGGCAGGAGGCTGGATCATGACTCCGCGTCGCAAGCGGCTGCTGGTGGTACTGGGCATCCTTGCCGGAGTCGGTGTCGCAGCCACGCTCGCCGTGCAGGCGTTTCGCGACAACATGATGCTTTTCTTCGATCCCTCGCAGGTGGTCGCGGGTGAAGCGCCGCAGGGCCGCACATTCCGCATCGGCGGCATGGTCACCGAGGGCAGCGTGAAGCGCGAACCCGGAAGCCTCGAGGTGCGTTTCGTGGTGACCGATTTCCAGCACAGCGTGCCGGTGTCCTATACGGGCGTGCTGCCGGATCTGTTCCGGGAGGGGCAGGGCATCGTCGCGCACGGCAAGCTCGACGGTTCGGGCATGTTCGTCGCGGACGAAGTGCTGGCCAAGCACGACGAGAACTACATGCCCCCGGAAGTCGCGGACTCGCTCAAGAAGCAGCCGAAGGCGGCAGAGCAGACGACATGATCCCCGAGCTCGGCCACTTCGCGCTCATCCTCGCGCTGCTGCTGGCGCTGGCGCAGGCATTCTTCAGCCTCGCCGGCGCGATGCGACGGCGATCGGACTGGATGGCCGTCGCGCGGCCCGCTGTCGCGGGCCAGTTCGTGTTCGTCGCGCTGTCGTTCGGGTGCCTGGTTGCTTCGTTCGTCGCGAACGACTTCACGATGCACTACGTCGCGATGAACTCGAACTCGGCGCTGCCGACGTTCTATCGCGTCGCCGCCGTCTGGGGCGCGCACGAAGGCTCGCTGCTGCTGTGGATTTTCGTGCTGTCCGTCTGGACGCTCGCGGTCGCGATCTTCAGCCGCAGCCTGCCGGAAACGTTCTTCGCGCGCGTCGTCGGCGTGCTGGGCCTGATCAGCGCCGGCTTCATGACCTTTACGCTCGCAACGTCGAATCCCTTCCTGCGCCTGCTGCCGCCCGCGGCCGACGGCAACGACCTCAATCCACTGCTGCAGGACTTCGCGCTCGCGGTGCATCCGCCGATCCTCTACACCGGTTACGTGGGCCTGTCCGTCGCGTTCGCGTTCGCCTGCGCCGCCATGCTGGAAGGACGCCTGGACCAGACTTGGGCGCGCTGGACGCGGCCGTGGACCACGGTGGCCTGGTTGTTCCTGACGATCGGAATCGCGCTCGGAAGCTGGTGGGCCTATTACGAGCTGGGCTGGGGCGGGTGGTG
>DASTQG010000132.1:0-7301 GCA_035761885.1 Steroidobacteraceae bacterium
GGCGACGCCGACGCGGACTTTGCCTATCACTGCATGACCTGGCGCCTGCCGACCGAAGTGCGCCGCGGCCTGCGCGATTTCGACCTGCCGGCGCTCGGGATACCGACTGAAAGCGAGTACCTGCGCCGCTATTGCGAGCGCACCGGACGCGCTTCGATCCCGGAGTTCGACTACTACGTGGCCTTCAACCTGTTCCGGCTCGCCGCGATCCTGCAGGGCGTCGCCGCGCGGGCGCGCCTGGGCAATGCTTCCAGCGCGCGCGCCGCCGAATGCGGCGAGCTGGCACCCGCCGTGGCGCAGGTCGGATGGCAGCAGGTCGAACGGATGGGCTGATGCCTACGGCGGCCGCGCGCCGCAAGCGAGTATCCGACGTGGACTTCACGCATTCAGAAAAAGTGACGCGCCTGAGCAGGCAGCTGGACGATTTCATGCAGGCGCACGTGTTTCCGGCCGAGCCGACCTACGCCGCGCAGCTCGCCGAGCATCGCGCCGCGGGCGATCCATGGCGCAGCCCCCGCGTCATGGACGAGCTCAAGGCGCACGCCCGCGCGGCGGGCCTGTGGAACTTGTTCCTGCCGCAGTCCGAGCACGGCGGCGGCCTGAGCAACGTCGAGTACGCGCCGCTGTGCGAGCTTATGGGCCGCTCGCCCATCGGTCCGGAAACGTTCAACTGCAGCGCTCCCGACACGGGCAACATGGAGCTGCTCGAGCGTTACGGCACGCAGGAGCAGAAAGAACGCTGGCTCGAGCCGCTGCTGGCCGGGGAGATCCGTTCCGCCTTCGCCATGACGGAGCCCGCGGTCGCTTCGAGCGATGCCACCAATATCGAGAGCAGCATCGCGCGCGACGGCGATGGCTACGTGCTCAACGGCCGCAAGTGGTTCATCTCGGGCGCGAACGACCGCCGCTGCAAGCTCATCATCTTCATGGGCAAGTCGGACCCGGACAATGCCGACCGGCACCGGCAGCAATCGATGCTGCTCGTGCCCGCGGACGCGCCCGGCGTGCGCGTGCTGCGGCACCTGCCGGTGTTCGGCTACGACGACGCGCCGCACGGGCATGCCGAGATCGTGTTCGAGAACGTGCGCGTCGCGCGCGCCGCGATGCTGGTCGGAGAAGGGCACGGCTTCTCCATCGCGCAGGGCCGACTCGGCCCGGGGCGCATCCATCACTGCATGCGCGCCATCGGACTGGCCGAGCGCATGCTGACGCTCGCCTGCCGCCGCGCCACGCAGCGCGTCGCGTTCGGTCGCCCGATCGCGCAGCAAACCGTCACCATGGAGCGCATCGCAAACTCCCGCATCCTGATCGACCAGGCGCGCCTGCTGGTGCTGCATGCCGCGCACCTCATGGATACGGTCGGCAACAAGGGCGCCGCCAAGGAGATCGCGATGATCAAGGTGGCGGCTCCGCAGATGGCCTGCCAGGTGATCGACTGGGCGATCCAGGTGCACGGCGGCGGCGGCGTGAGCGAGGACTTCCCGCTTGCCTATGCGTACGCGCAGGCGCGCACGCTGCGGCTGGTCGACGGCCCCGATGAGGTGCATCGCAACCAGGTCGCGCGGATCGAGCTGGGGCAGCAGCTCGCGCCGGAGCACGCATGACCCGTCGCCGCAAACCCTCCCAGAGCGTCGCGAACTCCTCGCTGCGCGTGGTGCATCGCATGCGCGAGAGCGGCGACCGGCAGTTCGTGGCCGCGCTCGCGCGCGGGCTCGCGATCCTGCGCTGCTTTCGCTCCGGCGATCGCTTCCTCGGGAACCAGGAGATCGCGCATCGCACCGGCCTCGCCAAGCCCACGGTCTCGCGCCTGACGCACACGCTCACGCGCGTGGGCTTTCTGCTGCACTCCCCCGCTCGCGAGGAATACGCGCTGGGCGCCGGCGTACTGGCGCTCGGCCACGCCTATCTCGCCGCCCAGAACATCCGCGAGGTCGCGCGGCCGCTGATGCAGGAGCTCGCGGACTTCTCCCGCGCGACCGTGGCGCTGGGGGAGAACGACGGCCAGCACATGGTCATCGTGGAGATCTGCCACGGCAGCCCGCTCTACCGGATGCGCTTCGACATCGGCCAGCGCGTCCCCCACAACACCACGGCCCTCGGCCGCGCGTATCTCGCCGGCTTGCCGCTCGAGCAGCGCACCCAGCGCGTGGAGAGCATCGCGCGCCGCGTGTCCGCGGAATCGCGCGCCGACTTCGCCGCGGATCTCACGCGTTCGCTGCGCAACTACGACAAGCACGGTTTCGTCTTCTCGCACGGCGAGTGGAATCCCGAGATGTTCGCCGCCGGCGCCCCGATCGTGTCCGCGGACCGCAGCCGCATCGTGTCGGTGAGCTGCAGCGGCGCGCTGTTCGAAATGACCCGCAAGCGCCTGATGAGCGAGATCGGTCCGCGAGTCGTGGAGCTGCGCGACCGCATCTACTCCGGCGTGCAGGGCGTATTCTGAAACGCCGGACTGCCGCATGAAGCTGGAAATCCCTCAGACCTCGGTGTGGTGCAACCTCGAGGCGTCCGCGCAGCGCCTGCCGCGCGCGCCTTGCCTGCACTTCTATCGCCGCACGCTCGACTATGGCGAGGTGCGCGCGCAATGCGAGCGCCTGGCCGGCTTCCTGCAGCGGCGCTGCGGCGTGCGGCGCGGCGATCGAGTCGCGCTCTTCATGCAGAACTCGCCGCAGTTCGTGATCGCCTATTACGCGATTCTGCGCGCCGACGCCGTCATCGTGCCTGTCAACTGCATGAACGTGAGCGAGGAACTCGAGCACGTGCTGCTCGACAGCGGCGCGCGCACGATCCTCTCGACGCAGGACCTGTTCGCCCGCATCGAGCCGCTGCTCGGGCGCACGCTCGATCACGCGATCCTCGCGTGCTTCTCGGATTACGTGGGCGACAGCGCCGGGTACGAGGTGGCGCCGAACATTCTCGAGCCCCGTCGCGCGCTCGACGGTCGCGGTGTCACGCTCTGGAGCGCAGCGCTGGCGCTCGAGCTTGCGCCCGAGCCGCACCGTTCGGGCAGCGACGATCTGTGCCTCATCGGCTACACCTCCGGCACCACGGGCCGGCCCAAGGGTGCGATGCACCTGCATCGCAGCGTGATGTACACGGCGGTCGCGATCGCGCGCTGGCACGCCGTGCAGGAGGGCGAGTGCATGCTCGCCACGCTGCCGCTGTTTCACGTCACCGGCATGCAGAATTCGATGAACATGCCGATCCTGTGCGGCTCGGCGATCGCGCTGCTGCCGCGCTGGAACCGCGATTCTGCGGCGCGCCTGATCCAGGAGCACCGCGTCACCGGCGTGTGCGCGGTACCGGCGATGGTGATCGACCTGATTGCAAGTCCCGCGGTCGCGAGCTACGACCTGTCCAGCCTGCGCGTGCTCGGCGGCGGTGGCGCCGCCATGCCGGAGGCCGTCGCCACCAGGCTGCGCGAGCTGTGCGGTATCACGTACATCGAGGGCTACGGCCTCACCGAGACGATGGCGCCGACGCACATCAATCCGCACTCGAAGCCGAAGAAGCAGTGCCTGGGACTGCCGATCTACGACACCGAGGCGTGCCTGCTCGACCTTGCAACGCAGGCTCCGCTCCCGCCGGACGGCGTGGGTGAGATCGCGGTGCGCGGCCCGCAGGTGTTCGAAGGCTACTGGCGCAACGCGGAGGCGACCGAGGCGAGCTTCGTCACGATCGGCGGGCGGCGTTTCTTCCGCACCGGCGACATCGGCCGCATCGACGAAGAGGGTTACTACTTCTTCGTGGACCGGCTGAAACGCATGATCAACGCAGCAGGATTCAAGGTGTGGCCGGCCGAGGTCGAGGCGCAGCTGCATGCGCATCCCGCCGTGCAGGAAGCCGTGGTGATCGCCAAGCGTGACGAGCGCGGCGGGGAGGCCGTGAAAGCCTTCGTGGTGCTGAAGGCGGCACAGCGGGGCCAGCTCGACGCCGAGGCGTTTCGCCAGTGGGCGCGTGAGCACATGGCTTCGTACAAGGTGCCGCGCGAGGTCGAGTTCGTCGACTCCCTGCCCAAGTCAGCCACCGGCAAGGTGAACTGGCGCGCCCTGCAGGAACAGGAAGAGAAGAGGTAGCCACGGAAACACACAGACGACGAGTGCCTCTCCTTTCACGTCTTTTTGTCTGTGTGATTCTGTGTGCTTCCGTGGCCCCCTCTTCTACCGTCAGAAACGGCTGCGCAGGGTAAGTCCGTAAGTGCGCGGCGCGCCGAGGAACGAGGCCAGCGTGCCCGTCTGCAGCGTCGCATCGAAGATCACCTGGTGATACTCCTCGTCGGTGAGGTTCATCGACCAGGCCTCGATCATCCAGCGCCCGTCCTCGCGGCCGAAGCCCAGCCGCGCGTTCAACAGGATCAGCTCGTCCTGCGCCTTGCCGGGATTGAGATCGGAGCCCGTGTTGTACTCCGAGGTGTACTTGCCGCCGACGTTACCGCGCAGCACCAGGCTCGAACCCACCGGCTGCTCCAGCGTGAGCGAGAGGCTGCTCGACCAGTACGGCGCACAGGACACCTGGTTGTTGGGCAGCCGCGGTGAGATGCCGGCGGTGGGTGTGAAGTCGCCGAACTCCGTGTCGGAGTAGGTCACCCCGCCCTGCACGGTCAGCGGCCCGGCGAGCCACACCAGCTCCAGGTCTGCGCCCTTGGAGCGCACCTCGGGAATCGAGGCCACGATGAACTGGATGCCGGTGAAGGTGTTGAGCTGGAAGTTCTCGTACTCCTGGTGAAAGCCCGCGGCGTTGAGCAGCAGCGCGCCCTCGAGCCACGTGGTCTTCAGGCCGATCTCGTACGAATCCACCATCTCGGCGGGGAAGCTCGTATCCGGATCGGGCACCCCGAGCGTCACGCGCTCGCGATCCAGGTTGAACCCGCCCGCCTTGTAGCCGCGCGCGTACGAGCCGTACGCCATGGCCGCCTCGGAGAAGCGGTAGGCGAGCTTGCCCGTGCCGCTCCACTCCTCCTCGTCGCGGCTCTGCGTGGTGGTGCGGGCGGTGAACGAGAAGTCCGACAGCGGCGAGCAAGCAGTGCCGAGGTACGTCGGCGTGAGCGCGCCCAGGACCGGCGCGATCTGCGCGACGCGGCTCAGCGAAGTCGCGCAGCCGATGCCGCCGTTCACGTTGTCATAGCGCGAGAGCAGGTCCTTCTCCTCGGACGTGTAGCGCAGGCCCACGGTAAGCTCGAGCGCCTCGGTGATGGCGAGGGCATTGTTGGTGAACAGCGCCCAGCTTTTCGCGTCCTGCTCGTAGCGATCCCGCTGTCCGGTGCCGGGCACGTACGATTGACCGAACGGCAGCGCGTTGAGCTGGGAGATCAGCGTCGGAGTCGTGCCGCCGGAGAACAACAGGCCCAGGTACGTCTCGTAGTCCGTGCCGAAGAAGATCTCGTTGCGCGATTCGAGCTTCTCGTCGGCGTAGAACGCTCCGACCATCCAGTTCAGCCGGCCGAGCTCGCCGGCGAGGCGCAGCTCCTCGCTGAGCTGCTCGAAGGAATTGCCGAAGTTCGAGCCCGGGTTGCGGTACAGGATGTCCGCGGTGCTGAAATCCGAGTCCTGGCCGTTGAGCGCCTGCCAGTCGCGCCACCCGGTGATGGAAGTGAGCGTCGCTGCAGCGCCGAGGTTCCAGTTCAGCTCGGCGGAAATGCCCTTGTCCTCGATGTCCTGGTCCGTCGGACGGTTGAGGAAGGCGCCCCGCGCGAATGGATCGACCGGATTCGCGGTGCCCGAGTCGGTTGCCAGCGCATCGACAATGGGCGCGGTGGGTCCGCGATTCACCTGCACCGCCCCGCAACACACCTCGTCGCGATCCGTGTAGTCGGCGATCACGCGCGCTTCGAAGCTCTCGCTCAGGTCGAACGCCAGCTGCCCGCGCACGGTGGTGAACTTGCGGTCCGAATCCTCATCGAGCTCGCGCGGCCCATCGCCCGTGCTCACCGTGTAGAACCCGTCGCGCTCGCGATGCGCCACGTACAGCCGGCCCGCGACCGACTCGCCGCCGATCGGACCCGTGAGCGACACCGAGCCTTCCAGCATTCCCTCGTTGCCGCCCGCGACTTCCAGTTCGCTGCCGAAACGCGTCTGCGGCGCCTTGGTGATGATGTTGATGACGCCCGCCGAGGTGTTCTTGCCGAACAGCGTCCCCTGCGGCCCCTTCAGTATCTCGATGCGCTCCAGCTCGCCGAGATCGCCGAAGCTCACGCCGTTGCGCGGCCGGTAGACCCCGTCGATCACGATGCCCACCGAGGATTCGAGTCCCGCGTTGTCGCCCACGGTGCCAATGCCGCGAATGCGCGCCGTGGTGACGGTTTCGTTGGAAGTGGACGTCACCAGCAGACCCGGCGTCAGCAGCGTGAGCTCCTTGATGTCGCTCACGCCGGTGTCGGCGAGCAACTGCGAGGAGATCGCAGTCACCGACAGCGGCACGTCCTGCAGATTCTGCTCGCGCTTCTGCGCGGTCACGGTGATCGCACCGATGGTGCGCGCCTGCGCATCCGGATCCGGATCGTCCTGCGCTCGCGCCGGCGCAGCCACGGCCGCGACCGCGGCGAGCAGCGCTGCACTGCCCCGCATCTTAATAACGCTCATGTTCCGTTCCCCCCGAGCCTGTCGTTTGCGCGCGCCCGGCGTGGATGAGGCGCGCTGAAAGTGCTGTTTCGCTCTACGAAATGCGCTCTCGTTTTGTCGTTCCGACTTTGCCCGAAGTACGCGTCGTTCTCAAACGGCGCGCCGCGTTTCGCACGGCGAAATTATTCGACGCACGGGCGCGCGGCGCGCGGCGCGCGGCGCGCGGGGCGTGAACGGAAGGAGGAAAATAAAAGGGACGGTCGCGCGACCGCGGCCGTCCCCTCGCTGCGCAGTGCGCGCCGCGCCGCTTACTTCTTCTTCAGCATGCGCTCGTGGCCCATGCGCATCTCGGCCTCGGTGAGCGTGCCGTCGTGGTCATTGTCCATCTTCTGAAACATGTCGCGCGCTCCGGCCGCGTGCTCTTCGGCCGACAGCACGCCGTCGCCGCTCGCATCGACCACGCGGATCTTGTCCGCCGACGACATCGCGTGGCCGTCCCCGTGCTGACCGTGGTGCTGACCCTGCTCATGGCCTTGCTGACCGTGGTGCTGACCCTGCTCATGGCCCTGGTGCTCGCCCTTCATCTTCTTCTGTCCGGCGTCCATCTCGCTTGCCGTGACCTTGCCGTCGTGGTCGGCGTCCATCGTGGCGAACATCTGCTGCGCGCCGGCCGCGTGCTCCGCCGCGGAGATGCGCCCGTCCTGGTTCGCGTCCATCGTGCGGAAGTGATCGCCCTCTCCCGCC